>CAZAVR010000057.1:0-13665 GCA_964488435.1 uncultured Cytophagales bacterium
GCATACGGTCCTTCGATCCGGATACGCAATTGTCTGTTGATACGGTGAGCCAGATCAATATTGTGCCGGATATTCAGCAGAAACTGATATATGAAACCAGGGAGTCTTTTTTGGATTTCCTGCCTGCCGACACCTGTTTATGGTTCAGGGACGCCGAGCTCACACTGGAGGTGATTGAAAACAGTTTTGAAAAAGCGCAGCATGCGCTGGAGGCATTGACCAGCGGAGATATTCAGGTGGTCAGCGACCCACAGGATTTGTATGAAACGCGCCGCGGTTTTCTCAATCGCATCAAGGCATTCAAAACCGTTGAATTCGGAAAAAGAATGTATTTTAAAACGGCAGTTGAAGAAAACCAGCTGAAGTACGTATCAAAGCCTCAACCCTCCTTCAATAAGGATTTTCAGCTCCTTATTAATGATTTGTCAGAAAACCAGAACAAAGGTTATGTCAATGTCATTGCAGCAGAACAACCGCGGCAACTCGACAGACTTGCCAAGATTTTTGAGGATCTGGATCCTTTTGTGAAATTCAGACCGTTGACGATTTCGCTTCGGGAAGGTTTTATTGACGAAAACCTCAAAGTGGTCTGCTACACCGATCACCAGATTTTCTCCCGGTTTCATAAATACCATATCAGGGAGAAGTTCAGTAAATCCAAGGCGATCACGCTTAAAGAGCTGAGAAGTCTCCAGGCCGGTGACTTCGTTACCCACATGGATTACGGAATCGGACGGTTTGCCGGCTTGGAAAAAAAGGAGGTAAACGGGAAGCTCCAGGAAGCCCTCCGGCTTATTTATCGGGACAATGACCTGTTGTATGTGAGTGTGCACAACCTCCATAAGATCGCCAGATATACCGGCAAGGAGGGTGCGCCACCTCTGATGAGCAAGCTGGGTTCTCCCGAGTGGGAAAACAAGAAGTCAAAGGTCAAAAAGCAACTCAAGGACATTGCACACGAGCTGATTTCGCTCTACGCGCAGCGGCGCAAAGCGAAGGGTTTTGCTTACAGCGTGGATAATTATATGCAGGCAGAGCTGGAATCTTCTTTTATTTACGAAGATACACCTGACCAGGGCAAAGCCACGGGCGATGTAAAAGAAGATATGGAAAAGCCTTATCCGATGGATCGCCTGGTTTGCGGGGATGTAGGTTTTGGTAAAACGGAAATAGCCATCAGAGCCGCATTTAAGGCTGTTTGTGATAATAAGCAAGTGGCGGTACTGGTGCCGACCACAATTCTGGCCATGCAGCATTTCAAGACTTTCAGCGAGAGGCTTGCAGACTTCCCCGTCAGTGTGGGCTATATCAACCGTTTTAAATCCACCAAAGAAATTAAGGACACGCTTAAGGAGGCGGAAGACGGTAAAATTGATATTCTCATCGGTACACACCGGATTTTGAATAAGGATGTGAAATTTAAGGACCTGGGGTTGCTGATTATTGATGAGGAGCAAAAGTTTGGCGTAAAGGCCAAAGACCGGCTGAAGGAAATGCGCGTAAACGTAGACGTGCTTACGCTTACCGCCACTCCCATACCCCGAACGTTACACTTTTCCCTCATGGGGGCGCGTGATCTTTCGGTGATTGCCACACCACCGCCTAACCGGCAGCCGGTAACTACCGAGGTGAGAACTTTTAACGAGGAATTTGTAAGAGATGCGGTAAGCTATGAACTCAACAGGGGTGGGCAGGTATTTTTTGTGCACAACCGGGTGAATGATATAGAGTCGATCGCAAATATCATCCTGAGGCTTGTGCCTGAGGCAAGGATAGGTGTCGCTCACGGCCAGATGGACGGAGACCGACTTGAGAAAGTAATGATGAAGTTTATAGACGGAGAATATGATATCCTGATCTCGACCAATATCATAGAGTCGGGCATAGACATTCCGAATGCAAATACCATCATCATCAATTCTGCGCACATGTTCGGTCTTTCGGATCTTCACCAGATGCGTGGCAGGGTGGGCCGTTCCAACAGGAAGGCTTTTTGCTATTTGCTTACCCCGCCTGTTTCCATGTTAACGAACGATTCGCGGAAGCGACTCCAGACACTGGAGGAGTTCTCTGAACTTGGCGATGGCTTCAAGGTCGCCATGCGTGACCTCGATATCCGGGGTGCCGGAAATTTGCTGGGTGCCGAGCAGAGTGGTTTTGTGACGGATCTTGGTTATGAGATGTACCACAAGATTCTTGACGAATCCGTTCAGGAATTGAAAGAGACCGAATTTAAGGATCTGTTTGCCAGTGCACTTTCCATCCCGAAGAAATTACTTCCCGACTGCCAGATTGAGACCGATCTGGCTACTTTGATACCCGAGTCGTATGTTAAGAATATTTCGGAGCGTTTATCGTTATATACCCGCCTTGATAATATAGCGACAGAAGAAGAGCTGGCGGCTTTCAGTAAAGAGCTGGAGGATCGGTTCGGGGTAATGCCTTCAGAGGTGAAAGATTTATTAAAAATAGTACATTTACGGTGGAAGGCGGAAGCCCTTCATTTGGAAAAACTGACCTTGAAAAGCAATACCTTGAAGGGATACTTCGTTTCTTCGGATAACGACACGTTTTTTCAGTCGGATACTTTTGGAAAGGTATTGGATTTTATACAGCGAAATCCAAAGCGGTGTTCACTTAAGGATGTAAAGGAAAAACTTGTGATCTCGTGCAGTGGTGTGAGCGGCCTGGATGAGGCGAATGAAATTTTGGGAGAAATGGGCGATGCCTGAATAAATTAGGTGAAAAAATCAGATTTCGTTTCTATATTTGCCGGCCTTGTAAAGGTCTGATTTCCCGGGTCACGCGATTGGTTTTACAATTAACGATACCTTTATCAATTAAATATTCATTACGAAATGAAATGCAAGCGTAGCATTGGATCCAAGTGGTTGGCATTGCTGTTGGTAGTGATGGTCGCCGCCGCCTCCTGTAAAAAGAAGAATCCTACCAGCTTGAAACCTGGTAAGACGAGTTCTAAGACCGGATTGGCGTACAATCAGAAAGATGGTTTCCAGGTGAAAAAATACAGATCTCTGCCGGCAGGTCCGGATCTGGTTTTTATTGAGGGAGGAAGGTTTACGATGGGAACCCTCGAGGAGGACGTGATGAATACCAGGGACAATATTGAGCGTACCGTCAGTATCAATTCATTTTATATGGATGAAACGGAGGTAGCCAATGTGCATTATCTTGAATATCTGGATGCGGTGCGACGGGATTCCTCTATGGAGGCATATACCAAGGCGTTGCCGGATACGAATGTTTGGGAAGAGGCATTTGCTTTTAATGATTCTTATGTAACCATGTACCTGCGCCATCCGGGCTTCAGACTATACCCGGTAGTAGGTGTTAACTGGAAACAGGCTGCTGATTACGGAGTGTGGAGAAGCCAGGCGGTGAGCAAGGGTCTCGTGGCCGGCGCAGGAAAGAAGAAGAAGGGCATTTCCTTCAAAAGCAAGAAAAAGAGAGCAGCTGAGGCATCTGCGGTCGCTTCCAATGATCCGCTTAACAATCCTTCCATAGAGAGTGGTTATATATTGCCTCCTTACAGACTTCCTACGGAAGCTGAATGGGAATATGCCGCTAAAGCCATGATCGGCACACAATATGCAGACGAAAATCAGACGCAGCAACGCATATATCCCTGGGATAACTCCTCTGTACGTAATCCGAGAGGGCGCAAAATGGGTCAGATGCTGGCCAATTTCAAACGCGGACCGGGTGACTACGGCGGAATTGCCGGAAAATCGAATGATGGTGCGATCATTACGCAGGAGATACGCTCCTATCCCCCCAATGATTTCGGATTGTATGATATGGCCGGGAACGTGAACGAGTGGACAAGAGATGTGTATCGTCCCCTTTCTTTTGCAGATGTGAGCGATCTTAACCCCGTACGCAGGGACGGTAACATGGATGAAGCAAAAAATTACGACACGAAGAACTACAACTCTATCGTATCGGATGATTTGAGAGTGTACAAGGGTGGATCCTGGAAAGATGTAGCCTACTGGCTTGCGCCTGGTACGCGCAGGGCACTGAGTATGGATTCTTCTACAGTGGATATCGGGTTCCGTTGCGCGATGATCGCGACAGGACGCAATAAATAAATAGTACTAAATCCGGCGGGTTTCCGCCTTATAATAGCCGCTGTCCCCAGCTTCAATGCCGGGCGGCGGCTATTGTGATGATATGGATCTCCTCACAGGGCGTCCCGGGAGCGGTAAGTGCTTCAACACAGGCTTCGAGCGTGGCGCCGGTAGTGATGACGTCGTCGATCAGGATCACCCGTTTCGGACAGGGTATGGCTTTGGTGTTTAACCTGAAGCCGTTGCGGACGTTGTCCCGTCTCTTCTCTCTCGACTTGCCGGTTTGCGACGATGTAAACTTTACCCTGCGGATCAGATCTCCTGACCAGGCGATCTCGGTGGCTTTGGATAATCCTTCAGCGAAAGCGTCACATTGGTTGTAGCCGCGTATTCTTTTTTTGAGGGAGTGGAGGGGCACCGTGGTGATGAGGTCCACCACCGGCAGCGCATTGATCTCAAGAAGCTCCGTACCGGCGATCATGCCCAGTTTTTGACCTATTTCTTCGCGTCCCTTGTATTTAAGTGCATGAAGCAGGGTCTGCACTTTTCCTTTTTTTGTAAAGAAGAGAAACGAATTTACGGTTTTGACCTGGCTGAAAAGTACAAATTTATCCTCCAGCACTTTCTGAAGCGGGTGATTTTTGCCGAGCCTGGGCAGGTTCACCAGGCAGGTTGTGCACAGTATGTCTTCGTTTCCCACCAGTACGCCCTGGCAGGCCTCACAGCATCCCGGATATATCAGATCCACGAAGTCGTTCCAGAAATCCCGCAGCGCATGCATAGCCGGTCAGGTTAAGTATGATAGCGGTTTCAAATTTAATAAATACTCATCCGGGTGGTTTGCCCCAATGTTTGAAGGGCAGAGGGGGGCAGACAAAAAAAAGGATGGCATCCGACAGACACCATCCTTTTTCCAAGGTTAGAGAATTCCGGAATTACAGCTCTTTGATGCGAATCTTTTTGAACCAGATTTTCTCTTTCGCATTGTGATTCTGAAGTGCTATTTTCCCTTTATGGTGAGGTTCGCCGTAAGGCATGTCCTTGTATTTACCTGCCGCAACCTTTCTTTTCCACTCTTCGCCGCCGTATTCGTAGTCGACGACGATCTTCCCGTTCAGGTAATGTTGTACCTGGTTATTTTTGACAACAATCCTGCCTTTGTTCCATTCGTCCGGTTTGGTAAATACACTCGGATCTTTGGGCGGGTGCATGTCGTAATTCGCTCCGGAAAGCTGGGTGGGCAACAGAGGAATTCTCTCTCCGTTTGCACCTTTAACGATGTAACCTTTGTCGTCGATAATCTGATATTCAGGGCCGGAGTACACGGTTCTGGCAATTTCCGGCTTTTCGATGACTTTGTAGAAAATCCCGCTGTTGCTTTGTGGCGGTATCTTGAATTCAAACTCCAGGTCGAAGTCACCGAATTCTTTGTCGGTTACCAGGTCCCCACCTTTACCGGTAGAAGTAAGAAAGCCATTTTCTACACCCCAGCCTTCGATTTTCGTCTGGTTATATACATGCCATCCATTCAGGTCTTTTCCGTTAAACAAGTCCATCCACTTGCCGGGCTTCTGTTGCGGAGCCAATGCCGCCATTCCGCACATAGAAACTAAAATGAGGCAAACCTTTGCCCAATTGACTATACTCATGTTTTGAAAAAAGTTTTAAAGGTTAGTCCGGCCGCGCCGTCTTTCGTCCCGAAGCAGGGGTGTAAAGCGGATGGGTCAGTTTCAGGACAAATATAAAGCATTCCCGCCTTCGGTAGTGTTTTCTTTGGAAAAACTCCTCCTGTATGGACCTGTAGCCAAAAGGGTATGATCAATTAGGAAACACCTTGATAAAGGCGTTTGGGGTGACCTGACTAAGAAAGTTACGGATTTTTTTTGGTAAAACAAATAGATGGATTTGAATTTCTTGACTGACCCCATCATCTATAAGAAGCTCAGCGCAGACCGGATCTTGTCTTTGCGGTTTCTTGAAACGGGTGTTTTGAAGCCGTCTTCCATCAGGAGATAACCGCTATCTTCTTTCAAAAAACTAACGACATATCTTTTGTTGATCAGATGTGAGTTGTGGCAACGTAGAAAGCCATAGGGTGAAAGGAGTTCTTCATATTCGAACATGGGCCGCGAGACAACGATTTGCTCACCGCTTTTCAATATAAAAGTGGTATATTTATTTTCGGACACACAGCGAATGATCTGGGAGGTTTTAACAAACCTGGTTTCTCTGAGGGATGATAAGGCAATCCTGTGATCCGAAGGCAGGGTGGAGCGTTCCAAGTATAGCAATCAGGTTTTCAAGCTGCCTATTTTTCGATTTTTGTGCAATTTTCTCTGAAGCCTTTTTAACGGCATGTTTTAACTCGTCATCGAGACCGGTTTTAGAAGGTGGTCAATGGCGGAGAATCTTATCGCGTTGATCCCGTACTGGTCGTATCCTGTGACAAAAATGACTTCAAAGTTATACTTTCTTAGTGCTCTTGGTAAGTCAAAACCTGAACCTCCGGGCATCTGAATGTCAAGGAAAAGCAAGTCGGGGTTTAGCAAAGTGATTGCCTCCTGTGCTGAGGGCACGTACTTTGCTTCGCCCACAATCTCCATTTCAGGACAGTGGGCGTTCAAAAGATAACGGAGGTTTTGAATGTTGTTTATTTCGTCATCGACGATTATAGCGTGCATCAGATTACATGCTTAAGAATGCATTTAGATGTTGCGGAGTTCATGGGAACAATAACCCTTAATTTTAGATAAATAGCGCGTTAATCCATACATCGGTGGGTTAATAATGTGAAAGAAAAAAAGTCCCGCTATAAAACGGGACTTTTTTTTAACAGCTTCTTTCTAGACCTGGCTTTTCAGATAGAAGACGTATCTAGTCTGTGCCCGGATAACTAAGGCCGGATAATCTTTTTCACAAGGGTCCGGTTGTCGATTGTTTTGATTTCTACCAGATAAATACCTGGCTTGACGCCTGAAAGGTCATTTTTAAGGAAGCCTGACACATAGGTTTTAACCACAGCACCGCTCATGTTGATCAATTTGACTGATTGTATATCCGTTTTTCCGTTTACTTTCACGGAGAAGAAGTTATCGTGGGCCGGGTTGGGATAAACCTTCAGATCTACTTGTTCGATTCCCGATTTAACTGCGACGATCCGGCTATATTCAAATGCCCCGTCCAGATCCACCTGCTTCAAACGATAGTAGTTCCAGTTCGCAGAAGGACTTCCGTCATCAAACCAGTAATTGACAGTAGACTTCCCGGAGCCTTTACCGGCGACACGACCGATAGGCTCAAAGTTGATCGCATCACTTGATCTTTCTACACTGAAATGGCTGTTATCCTTTTCTTCGGTAGTGGTCCAATATAGCCTGATACTTCCTTCTTTGGTCATTTTACCGTTAAATTCGGATAGCTTCACCGGTAAAACACTTGGATCATAAAATCCGATATCATAGTTATGATTGGTTACACCGGTGTTAAAGTTAATTACAGCGTTGGTGCCGGACAAAGCGGCGTCACTATCCCGCTGATCCGAGCCTCCGCCGCCGGCGTCCTGGGTCGTGAGATCGTAACCGGAAGGCACTTCCACCACTATGCGATAGTCGAAACCTGGCAATACTGTGTTAGCGGTTATTCCAGCCGGACTCCGCGTGTCCCCTGATGAGAGTGCGCTGAAGTAATAGTTTCCTTCAGCATCTGTAGTCGTGGTCCAGGTTTGGTTGTCACCAGTAGTCGTGAAGTCTCCGTCCGGTCCCGGACTGATCAGTGTCACTGTTGTCCCTTCAGGAACCCCCGGTGTGGTTTCTCCTGCGTCCTGTATTCCGTCCCGATCTGTATCCATCCATATTCTGTTTCCAACCTGGATTGGTGCTACATCAGCCAGTACTTCCATGTCACCCATTCCGCCGGCTTTGCCAAAAGTACCGGATGGGAAAGCAAGCGTGAGATTACTTGCTACCCAGTTGCCATTCCCTATATTCCAGGAACTTACACCGGAAGTATATGTAAAACTAAATCCTCTGGGATCTACTACGGTAGAGAGCGCGTAGTTTTCGTTCGGTAAAATGGTCACGCCCCCGAGGGCATTCTCATGATGAGGGCCATTGGTAGTGTAATCATCGAAGTATTCCATTCCTCCGGGACCTTGCAGAATAGAGCCACCGCTGTAGTTGTGAGTTGCGGGATTCTGTGTGGTTCCCTCCAGGTAATACAAAGGACTACCAAGTGTTCCTGTGTTTTTAGTATACAGTATATCACCATAGGAAAAATAGCTATGAAGCGTTGTATTGGAAGCACTATTGTCGTAGTTCTGATAACCGGTACGATGGCCATTTCTGTCCATGATGCCAAAAACGAGATCTCCCCTCCTGTTGATATCGATGCTGGTTAATAGGGGCTGGGCGGCTGCCAATGAAGCATTTGTCCCCGGCCATGTGTCGGTCCAAGCCTGAAACTGATAGTTTGAGGCTGTATTGCTAAGGCTTTCCGAACCCCGGTTGTAGTACAGTGGAATGGCGTTTGCGGGAGGTGCGGGCGGGGGTTGCGGAGCTTGCGTGTAATTTACGTTGCCTGGTAAAGCAGCGTCATTATCCAGAATAGGGACAAGGGTAGAAGCCGCTGCAAATCCTGCCGAGGGCACAATTTTAGCGACATAAGCAAGCAAATGGCTTCGGTCGCCGGATGATTCGGCCGTACAGGTAACACCGACGTAAACCAGGTCCGGCCCAGCTACCTTAACGGCAAAAGGACGGTAATCTCCTCCATTGCAGCCCGGGTCAGTAATGGTATAGCTTCCGATATGGGTAGGGGCCCCGCCTGCGGCTACCGCAGATACGTCGAAAGCCTCCAGCCGCCTGGTATTCAGATTCATCACATACAAGGTCTTTCCGTCAGCGGATATATCAATATCGCCTATACCTCTTTTCCCTACGTATTCATATGTGTCCCGATCTTTTGATGCGCCTCCTAAGGCTACACCGACCAGATTATCATCCGTGCCTACTCCGTCAGTTCTGGGGTCGAGCCCGAATGCGTTGCTCGTAAGTGAATTCAAATTTGTGCTTCCTGTGTTGACGAGTGTCGCGCCTGAGCGGGTGCCCCAGTATAGACCGGAAATGCCCTGCGGGCCAAGATCCGCGTGTCTTTTCAGAAATGCCGAAGTATACACAATCCCGTTTAATTTGTCGTAGGCAATTCCCCATACACTTCCCAGATCATTTATAGTTCTAAGGGAAGCGGACGTGGAGAGGTTCACCCCATTATTGATCTGATAAAGCGCCGATATACCTGAAGAAGGGCTACGTTGACCGTTAGACATGGCCGTAGTAATAACGGACGGACTACTCTGGCTATACTGTGTGGGATCCAGTATAGCGTAATTGGCTGTAGTTGTAGGAGTTGAATGAAACTGAACATTGGTGCCCGAACCGCTTCCTCTGAAAGAAGAACTCAGGTAAGAAGGAAGGTCGGTAAACTCTATCCTTGCCGGCAAATCTACCTCAAGTGAGTAGGAGCCATCGGCAGCAGTCGTGGTGGTACCGGTGACAGTATTTGACCCGTCATAGGCTGTAACGGTAATTCCGCCGAAGCCGACCTCGTTAAAGGAAACTTCAGGCGGATCCTGTACCCCATTTGAATTGAAATCCAGGAAAACAATTCCGCTTATATTTTCGGGAGCGGACATGTTACTCACCAATGACATCATCACCAGGAGTAAAGGGAGCACTTTGGGGAAAGAATGCTTCATAGAATTAAATTTTTGTAAAAAATCGATAAAAACATGGTACTATAATCGTGTTTAAAGATGTGTCGTTTTTCATTGAGCTTATTTCATCTGGAGGCGAGTAAGGTACTTTTCATAGACTGAATTTCTTTATAGCTGCGTCTGTTGATAGGCATATCTGCTACTCAGCCAGCTCCCATTTTTCACGCTTTCCATTATAAACAAAAGCATAGTTTGTAATGGGGATGATGGTCGGAGCTGCGAGGTTAAAGTTGAATTCAACCCCCGTAACGATAAGGAATCTCCTTTTATCCATACGGATTCTCCTGGCTTTGTCATCTCCTCTTGGACCCAAACGATCCAGTGTAAATGCAGTCGCTACATCCCCATCGAATTCACCTGATTTACTTAATGGTATACTATTTATCTCGGAAGTCCGGGCGCTGCCAAAATACAATCTCTTTTCGCCGGTAACTCCGCATACAAAAAGACTAGCTGCATCATATCCCTCCATCCTATCGCTAATTTTGCCTTTTTCAACATCAATTGCGTAGATTACCCCGTTTTCGCGATCTCTGGTGCTACCTGCCACCGTGCTGGCGTAGAGTTTTCGGCCGTGACAGTCGTAGTACAGTCCCAACACGGCAAAAGGTACAGTTCCCGCAGAGGTGTCGGCATCCGGAAGAACGAAGAATTCTGACATTTCGCCGGTCAAGTGATCAATTTTATAAATCCGGTTCATCTGTGAAAGTGGCCGGCCGAGCGTGTTGATCACCGGTATAGGTGCTGTAAAAACAGTCCCATTGTCAGTAACGGTAATGGCACCCATCGGTCCGAATTTGACCCAGGTTGGGTGTTGATATACTTTTTTTCCTATGGTATCCGATTCGTTTTCAGGCAGATCCTTTAAAACAATTCCAGATATATTTCTTTCCGATGTGGAATAGGCACTGGATAACGGAACAAATCCCAATTTGGTTGTATAACCCGCTGGTGCTGCACACGGTGTGGTCCCGATTCCGAAAATCTCTGCAGGACTCATTTTTTTTTCACAGGAAAAAAGGCCCAATGCTGTTGCTGTCAAAAGGAATTGTTTTAAAGCCATTATAGTTTATTTCTAACTAGCTGCTGTGACAAAAAGACAATAAGAATCCACGTAGTCTCCTCTTCTTTTCCAGCGTATAGCAATAGAGAAGAGGAAATTCCTCAGACGTTTTGAATGTTTGTACTTTTTTAAGGAGGGGAATTGGAATTAAAATTTAGTCAAGTTACTTTTTTGATAAAAAATCAAATCGTTTTATACTTTGATAACTAAACTTGGAGGTTTCTGTTTAAAAAGCATCGGTTGCATAGCTTTATTGTCAAAGCTTTGACAATAAAGCTAACCGTAAATCCTGTGCCGCAACTGTCCCTCTTCATCCCGGAATTATAGATAAAGCGATGTTTTCGGTAAAGTGCTATTTGTGTAAGTAGAATATAGTTGTAAATGTATTGATATTGTTTTATTTTTACAAGCAATAGTTCAGTAAATAAATTGGGGGACTCTATTCGGAATTTTTCAGGGGTCGTTCTGGATTTCCCCGATCTTTTATGGACGGTTTTACCCAAATTGTTTTTATAGATTTACTATATCCAGTTCAATCCCCGGTGACATTTGGATTGGAAGTCTTCCCGCCCGATGCTATAAGCTTTTCCGGATCGGTCCTAAAGCGCTTGGCCGTGACCTCCTCATTTTAGGACAAAAATAAAAAAGGAACAATCCGCAAAATTTGGTCATGTTCCTTTTTGTGCCGAAGGCGGGACTCGAACCCGCATGGGGCAACCCCCACACGCCTCTGAAACGTGCGTGTCTACCAGTTTCACCACTTCGGCATTGTGGCTGCAAATATAAGATTAGTTGCGAAATCTAGCGTACAGGTGCCCTCTTTTTTTCTACACGGAAATACTTTGGCGATAGCTGGGGATCTCAATGTTTCTAAATCCGGCATCTTCCAACCTGAACCTGAACGCAATCTGAGATTCGTACTCGCCATGTACCAGGAAAGTTTTCTTGACAAGTGAGGCGTTCTGACAGGCCAGAAACTTTAACATCTCATGATAGTCGCCATGGCCTGAAAAAGAGTCCATCACGGCTACACGCGCATTTACCCTACAAACTTCACCGAAAATCTTCACCTCCTTTTCGCCGTTTTTGATCGCGCCTCCCAACGTTTCAGGCGCACAATACCCGACCATCAGGACCGTAGTGTCAGGATTCTCTATGTTGTTTCGCAGATGATGTTTTATCCGGCCTGCCTCTGCCATTCCCGATGCTGAAATGATGATGCAGGGTTCTTTTTTGCTGTTCAGTGCTTTGGATTCCTCGACATTCGAAATATAATGAAGGTTAGGAAATGCAAAGGCATCACCGTCCTTCTCAATGTAATCAAGGATTTCAGGATTGAAGCATTCGTCGTGTTTTTTCATGACACTGGTAGCCTTGATAGCCAGTGGGCTGTCGATGTAAACCGGTATTCTCGGAAGACTGCCCGAGCCGGACAATTGGTCCAGCGCGTAAATAAGTTCCTGCGTCCGGTCAATTGCAAATGCCGGAATAATCAGTTTCCCATGTTTTTGAACGCAGGTTTCGCGGACGATTCTCACCAGGTGTTGGAGCATGTCACTCTCCGGTTCATGGAGTTTATTGCCGTAAGTAGATTCACAGATCAGCAGGTCGGCCTGGGGGAACTCTTCTGGTGAACGAAGAATCCTGTCCTGCGGACGTCCGATATCTCCGGTAAAGGTAAGTCTTTGAAATCCGCCTTCGTCAGGTATGACCAGGTGTACTGCAGCACTGCCGATCAGATGCCCCGCGTCAGTAAAAAATACTTCAACTTCATTTCCCAATGTAAAGGGCCGGCCATAAGGTACTGTCCGTATCTGGCTTAGCGCCTGTGCAACGTCCTCAGGAGTGTAAAGTTGGTCGAGGGTAGCTCTTCCCTGCCGGATCCTTCTTTCATTGATGCGCTTGACGTCCTTTTCCTGGATGTAGGCACTATCATAAAGCATGATTTCACAAAGATCAGCTGTGGCGTCGGTACAATAGATGGGTCCCCGAAATCCCTTTCTAACCAGTCTGGGTATAAGGCCGGAATGATCAATATGTGCATGGGAGAGTACCAGGTAATCCACTTCCGCCGGTTTAAAGCCAAAGTCCTGGTTAAATTCATCCGTATTGATCCCCTGAAACAGGCCGCAATCCAGCAGGATTTTTGTTCCTTTTTCCGTAGTGATCAAATGTTTGCTACCCGTTACCGTGCGGGCAGCTCCAAAAAACTGAATCTGCATAGGCTTCGTAGTCAGCTATGTCGTGTGAGCGAGCTAAGCCAAAGTTTGGTTTATGGAGTTTATTATTCTTTTAAAACAAATATGCCATTCAGGTTGCGGCCCAATCCGTCGTAATCAAGACCATAGCCCACGACAAACCGATCGGGGATGTTGAATCCGGTGTATCTGAACGTCATCCGCTCCTGAGATGCCTCAGGTTTATGTAGCAATGTAGCGATTTCTATTGAAGAAGCACCGTTTTCTTTCAGGTGAGACACAAGGTAGCTGATGGTCAATCCTGTATCCACAATGTCTTCTATGACGACAACGTCTTTTCCTGCTACGGTTTCCGTGAGGCCAATGATCCGGTCTATGTTTCCTGATGACTTGTTTGCCAGATACGAAGACACCCGGATGAAATTGACCGTGCATTCTGAAGGAAAGTTTTTGAGCAACTGAGCTGCAAACATCAATGCCCCGTTAAGCACGATTATAAATAGCGGCGTTTTACCGGCATAGTCGTCCTGAAGCTGCGCGGCC
>CAZAVR010000058.1:0-13523 GCA_964488435.1 uncultured Cytophagales bacterium
TAGCCTCTTCCTGCTTCCGAATAGGGAATATCACCATAAAGATCGGTCACGCGGCTGTATACGATCGTTCGCCAGATCCTGGCCATTTGTAACAGGTTATGATACTGTTCTTCTTTTCCACGGGCTATATAAAAGATGTCTTCTACCAGTTTTACAGGGCCGGCACTTCCGTCGTAGGTAACAGCCCACAGGTTGTCGTTCGCGCTCTCGTGGTATACGTATTTATCCCCAAAGAAGTCAAAAATCCCCCGGTCACTAAGAGAAGCCAGTTGCTGCGAAATGGTCGTACCATAATACATCGTGGCCGTTTCATCTCCCTTGAAGGTCTGAAATTGTGTTGTTGAAAAAAGGTAGTCTGGCTTGAACTGTTCCGGTGTTGCCTGGACGGGGTTTTTGTTCAGCTTTTCAAAGTCGCTGTCACAAGCAGGTAGCCCGGCTATCGCCAGTAATCCCAAAGCATACTTGATATATGATTTCATGTGGTTATTTTTTATAGATTTTTATGTTCACATGGAATTCGCAGGATTAATCATCACTCTGTACGAATCGCTCATGCTTATTTCATAAGATCTTCTTTCGGATAGTTTGCGTTATCAGAACTTCAGGTTAACATTGAATCCCCAACTTCTAACAGGTGGAAGCGTTGTTTTTTCGATTCCCTGTTTATTGTCTGTATAGAGTTGGGACTCAGGATCGAGGCCAGGCGTATGGCTTAATAAAAGTCCCAGGTTTCTCCCGATAAAAGATACACTGGCGCCTTTTATGAAACCGAGGTGTTCATATAAGGACTTAGGCAAGCTATAAGTGAGCGAGGCGTAACGGAAGCGGATGAAGCTTGTATCGTAGAGGTAGTCATCCAGAGCCTCGCGACGGGCGATGATGATGGCCCGGTTTTCGACTCTTTGCTGCGTGATATGGACCTCATTAGGCGCACCTGTTTCGGTGACGCCGGGAAGGACGATTCCTCCGTCACGACCCAGCAACGATTGCCAGCTCATACCCCGGTGCTCGAGGCTATAGTTGGTTTCGGAGTAAACCCGACCCCCGAATTTACCATCTATCTGGGCGGATAGTGTAAGTCCCTTGTATGTGAAGCTATTGGTCAATCCGGTAGTCCATCTGTGAACCCCTGAGCCGAAAGGAACCACATAGGGTGTTACGATAGGTACCCCCTGCGCGTTGATTACATCCTGCCCATCTTCACTTTTCAAGATTTTTCTGCCAACGATCTGTGCATATTCCTGACCTACAATATGCCTGATCGTAGCTTTGGTGCCGGTGGCCATACTGAATTCATCAGTTGTGTTGGAAATGGCGAGCACTTTACTCTTGTTGTAGGCTATGTTGATGGATGCGTCCCAGCTAAAATCTCCCTTCTGGATGGGTTTGCCTGTTAAGAGAAGTTCAATACCACGGTTACGGATGCTTCCGACATTTACGACTGCACCTGAGTAGCCACTTGTTGATGAAATGGTTTCATAAGCAATATCATCGGTCGAGACTTTATTGTAAACCGAGAAATCTAATCCCAGGCGATTGTTCAACATCCTCAGGTCCAATCCCGCCTCAAGTTCATTTACCGCTAAAGGGCGAAGTTTAGCATTAGGGATGGTACTTTGGGCAATGTTTCCGAGGGGCGTCCCCGCATAATTATATAGAAGCAGGTTGTAGGTCAGGTTCAGCATATAGGGATCGGTATCTCCACCCACAGAAGCATAAGCCAGCCGGAGCTTCCCGAAGTTAATGGCTTTTGGAAGTTTAATCGACTCAGAGAATACATAGCTGGCACCGATGGAAGGGTAGAAATAGCTGTTTGATTGCGGATTCAATGTAGAGAACCAGTCATTTCTCCCCGTCACATTCAGGAACAGGTGATTCCGGTAGCTTAACTCTGCAGTACCGAATATTGAATTGATTTTCTTGTTGTAAACGGCTGTAGAAACGTTACGAACAGAAGTGTTGTCAATAACATGGAACTGCGGAATTACGAAGCCAAGCCCTTCGACGTTTGTGGAATAACGATGCTGCGACATGAGGTTACCACCCAGGTTCACCGACAGCGCGAAGTCGTCAGACAGGTCTTTGTCTGCGCCGATGAGCCCTTCAAAGTTTCTTTCTGTGAAAGTGGAGTTTGTTTCAGTAATCTGTCCGGTGCGTATAGCGGCTACGCCGATGCCGTCAGGCATGATTTGGTTGGCTTTGAAGGTGTAGAAATCCTGACCGACGCGCCCTTGTATAAATAACCAGTCAGACAGATTCCAGCGCGCTGTGAGCGAAGAGATGAAGCGATCTTTCAGACTGTTGTTCTTTATACGGTTAAGTGCAAAATAAGGATTGGTGGCATTGAGGTCTACGCCGGATGTCCACTCCTGAAAGTTCTCGTTGTATCCAGGTGAAAGGGCACTGGTGGGCATGTTGCTGTTGATGTACAGGATGGTATTGGTGGCAGCGCCCTGGCCTGTATCCAGAATATAACGGTTGTCAACGTTCTCGTTGACATAGTCCATATTGGCGCTGATAGTCAGGTTTTTGGCAACATTCTGGTTGAAACCGAAGCTGATGTTGTTTCTTCTCATTTTGTTATTAGGAACAATTCCCTGATTGCGCATATCAGAGATTCCGAGTCTGAAGGATCCATTATCGCCTCCGCCGGTAAACGATACATTGTTGGCGGCGGTAAATCCGTTTCGGTAGAAATCTCTCAGGACCTGATCTTTAACATAAGAGTAAGGTCTCTGGACTCCGTCAAGTTGGAAAGTAGGTTTGCCGTCATATTTTTCTCCCCAATGGTTTTGGCTGTGTTTGGCGGCATCTTCTCCGTCTACAGGTCGGATACCCCCGTATCCCTGACCATATTGATCCTGTATTTCCCACAGGAATTGAGGCGTTTCCCAGGTATTGTTGCTGTTGAACTCGACCCCAAGCCCTTTGCTGCCGCGTCCCGATTTTGTGGTGATGATAATCGCCCCGTTTCTAGCTCGTGACCCATACAAAGCCGCAGCTGTGGCTCCTTTCAGTACGGTCATTTCTTCTATGTCATCGGCATTCAGGCTGGATGCGTTGTCTCCCCAGTCTGGGGTCCGGCTGTTGGGTTGTCCCATCTGGGATTGATCCATGGGCATACCATTGATAATATACAGCGGCTGATTGTTGCCGGTAATGGAGGTATTTCCCCGAATAGTGACTCGGCTGGAACCTGATGCTCCACTGTTTCCGGCGACGACATTGACACCGGCCACTTTTCCCACCAATCCGTTCATAATGTTGGTTTCGCGGGTTTTTGTGAAAACTTTTCCTTCCACTTTGGTTACGGAATATCCCAGTGCTCTGGCTTCTTTCCGGATACCCAGTGCAGTGACAACCACTTCTTCAAGCGATTTGCTGTCTACCTGTAGTGAAACGTTGACGTTGGTCCTTCCGCCGAGGGCTATCTCCTGAGGGGCGTATCCTACAAATGAAAACACAAGGACCGCATTAGCATTGGGGACGTTCAGAGAAAACTGTCCCTGAGCATCGGTTGCAGT
Organism: uncultured Cytophagales bacterium; assembly: GCA_964488435.1. Lineage (GTDB taxonomy): Bacteria > Bacteroidota > Bacteroidia > Cytophagales > Spirosomataceae > JBEBSO01. The sequence goes on from CAZAVR010000058.1 coordinate 3,525, forward strand.
TCCCTGTGGGCTGCCTTTGATGAGCACATTAACCCCTGGTAGCGCGGCGCCTGTTTCGTCCGTTACTTTCCCTTTTACAGTCTCGGCAATAGACTGCTGAAGGGTAGTAAGCCGTAGCGCAGCAGGGGGCGAAATGGAAACGCCTATTTCTGCATTTTCCTTTAAAGGTTGTGTGATCATAGGCAACGCGGCTGACACTAGTTTTTTTGCAGGTTTCAACACGATAGTCTTGCCTACTATGGTGTAGGATATAGATTGTCCTGCAAGGCAGGCGTCAAGTGCTTTTTCAATAGGTAGATTTTTTATATTGATGCTGATTTTCTTCATGTTTTTGAGTAACTCGTGATCATAGAAAAAAGTGTATCCTGATTGTTTTTTCAGGATTTTGAAGGCAGCTTCCAATGAGATGTTATTGGCAGATAGCGTTACTTGCTGTGTGGCGTTCATTGCCTGTGAGTTGATCGGAGCAACTGAAAAGATCAGCAATATCAGCGCCATTGCCTTTAGCAGATTAAACTTCGACTTCCTGTCGACGTTCTCTTTTTCGAAATTGAAATAACGTGAATACATCGTGAGGTTTAGATTTTAAATGGGTCAATCACCGCGCCAGGCAGTACACGGCTAAACAGCAAACGTGGGTAAATAAAGGAGAACTCGGATACTTGATTCATAGTTGAAGAATTGGTTTAGAAGTAGATTATGATTGCGTGTTAAATGAAATTATTGACTGATTTATGGAGAAACCGGTCATGTGCCTATGTATACATCTTTCCCGGTTATCCGGATCTTTACCTGGTTAATCTCCAGGATCTCAAGTACCTGCAACAGCGTGGCACTTCGCGGAATTTCACCCGTAAATTTTTTTGCAGGGAGCTTCCCATTGTAGTGCACGTTCAGGTCGTACCATTTTGACAATTGCCGCATGATATCCTGCAAACTGGCTTCGCGGAATTGGAAATACCCGTTTTTCCAGGCCACAGCCTGATCGGTATTTGTTTTTGATATATTTATATCGGTGGATGCACCAATGACACTGGCTTCGTGTCCGGGATTCAACAGGCCGGTCGATTTTGCGGTACTCACTTTTACAGAGCCTTCCAGTAGTGTCGTCTTAATCTCTCTTTCATCACTATAGGCATTGACGTTAAATTGAGTGCCTAAAACTTCTACAGAAACGTTGCGTGCTGTTACTATGAAGGGCACTTTTCCTTTTTTTCGGCGCAAAGGCGTTACTTCAAAAAAGACTTCGCCTTCAATTTGGACATTCCTGCTGTTTTCAGTAAACGCTACCGGATACTTAATAGAAGAAGCAGCGTTCAGCCATACCTGTGTTCCATCGGGAAGTACAAGATGATATTGTCCGCCGCGGGGAGTTCTCAGGGTATTGTAGGCCGTTTTTGGGGATTTGTTGCCGGATGCAACCTGATAGGAAAGCCGGTTGTCTTCTTCTTTGATGATTCTTGTATTGCCTTCTGTTGTCAGGAGACCGGGGCTTGCCTGATCCAGAAGGATATCGCGGCCGTCGGCGAGTGTAAGAAATGCCTTGTGGGTTCCTGGTAACACGTCCTGGCCGATGTTGTTATCGGGGATTGGAGATGTAACAGGTGTCTGTCGATAGGAATGATTATAGTACAAGGCCGCTCCGATACAAAATGCAAATGCAACAGCTGCAGCAGCGGTTTTCCAGAAAATATTCCTTTGAGACGAAAGGGACAAACCGGGTTCTTCCGGTGTCTCCTCTAATATTTGCCGAAGCATTCTCTTACTTAAATCAGGGTCGAAAATATTTTCGCCTGCGTGAAAAGTACTCCACGCTTCTTCCATGAGATGCTCTACATCCGATTTGATATCTGCTTGCTGAAGAAGTCGTGCAAGTTCCCGGTTCTCTTCTTCAGTTGTTAAATCGCTGAAGTACTTGTGAAACAAGTGAGATATCTTGTCTTTGTTCATATTTTTCTTTCTTTGCTTCTATTACAGTGAAGACACAAAGAATGAGGAATAGGGTCAATGCAGTATGTGATTTTTTTGTAAAATTTTGTAACAGATCAAATTTTCTTGCTTACGGGCAGCTGGTCTGGAAGATTGATCTGGTGTCCGGCGGTTGTTGTGTCCCGGGGCTTTGCAGATGTTAAACCAATATTCTGTCGAGAAGGTAACCAAGAAGAAGAAACCTTCTGCCATGAATCTTCACATATCTCAGGACGGCCGCCATGGCGAGGCTAATGTGACGTTTTACAGTCTGGGGTGAGAGGTGTAGTTTTTCAGCTATCTGACCGTAGGAAAGTCCTTCTTCTTTATTCATCCGCCAGATTTTCTGTTGCTGAGGCGGGAGTTGAGCGACTGCTTTTTCGACAATGGCATATCGTTCTTCTTTGTCTGTGTAAAAATCTGTTGAATCTTCCGCGGCAAGCGTATCCAATAAAATATCATCATTCAAAAGGATTTTTCTGGTTTCGTCGCGAAGAGTATTGAAGGCGTGATTTCTTGCGATGATAAAAAGGTAGGCGCGGAAGCTTTTTATCCGGATGAGCTCGTGTCTGGTCATCCAGATTTTCAAAAAGGCATCCTGGACAATTTCTTCGGAAAGGCTTTTTGATTTGGTGAGCCTGTATACGAATGCTCCCAACTCCTGGTGGAACGCGTAAAACAGCTTTGAAAAGGCTTGTTTATCCCCGTTTGCTGCTGCGTGTAATATTTCTGTTTCGACCTCCTGGAAATTACGCCCCATAGCTTGTCATGTCTTACCAAAGATGAAGGTAGAAATTGCGAGGTTAATCCGAAAAAAGAGAGTCCGGGACAGGTTCACCCTTTGGCCGTATTATACTCATGAATACCCCGCTCTTTTTATTGGACTTGAACAAAGGTATTACGGAAATTTCAAATAACAGGCTATCGGCTTCTGGCCGGTGGAAGACATGCTGTTTATTATGGCTGTAAGTGTGCTGAGTCAGTTTTTTGCCAGACGCAGGAAGAAGCCCGGCGTCTGTCTTGCCCTAAAGGCGGTCCACCTTAGTATCGTCAGCATCCACACCACCCGGGCCGAAAGCAAGCGGCGTATAGTCGATACGTTTTCGAAATTTCTCCTTTATTTTTTTGTAGATCAGGAAATATTTTCGTAACTTTTATAAATGGGTCGCATTGTTGGCGAAAGTGTTGCGGTGTGTTATCAGGCTAGTCTGGGGTTAGTTCCAGAGAAAAACTGTTTTTAAGGATCATCTGGTCGCCGATGCCGATGGTGGAAATCCAGCAATCGGCGGGTGTATTCACCTTTACTTTTGGTTCCGGGTTCATGATTATCTTTCCGCCTTTTACTTGTTTCACTGTTGTGACCGGCTGATAATCCTGATCCAGTAATGTAGTACCACGATAGGTCGCTGCAAACGGAAGGATGGTGCGCGTTAGCGCGGCATCTCCTTCTATGGATTCAATCCGAACTTTGCCTGTCAGCAGATTGTCCTTTATCTTTAGATGTAATTCTCCGCTCTCTTTCAAAGCCGTACTTGTGAGTGGATGTGTAACCTGGCCGTATGGATTGGCAAAATGAACTACCGATGCCTGGCGTTTGAAGTCTCTGGTTTCATGTTTCTCGTTCAGGCGTACTTTTACTTCTGATTTTTTTACATCTATGTCCGAAACAGTTCCCGTAATATCCGGATTCCTGAAAAGACGTCCTCTCCACTTCAGATAGGATCCATTGCTAAAGAATACGCGCAGAAGTTCTTTCTGGGGGCTGAATGTCAGTACCACACTGTTAGCGTCCGTTTCCACGTCGTACGCCTGAAGTTTTTTTAAAGTATTCAGCGTATCATTCATCACTACATCCACTGCTCTTTCACGGGTCACTTCTACAACCTGACCAGAACCCATCTGTAACAGTAGCTTTCGGGTTGATTGGATATAGGGCTTAACGGAGAAAGGTTCGATAATACTGACAAAGGTGCTTTTCAGCGGGGTGTTTTCTTTTGTTTCTTTCCGTACAATCAAATACCTGAGGATATATGTTTTGGCGCGGGGCTTGTCATAGGCATCGGCCTGAAAGATGGTCTGTTCGGGAAGGTTCTCGGTATGGATCCGGAGCCTGGCATCCGGATCGCTGATATGGACATACTCCAATATTGAGTTCCCTCTTTCAAGTTTTCGGACGTTAAAAAAATGCTGGAAACCAGAGCCTTTATAGGCAGTGTATTCACCGGAATAGTCTTTTGCGCCCATTTTTGCATCATCATACAATGCGCCCAGGGGAACATCTTCGCCAGCTAATGTTCCGGGTTCTGGAGCTCCCCAGGTACCTGCCTGTTCTGAGACTGAACCGGGAGGTCCATGGAGGATGTAGTCGTGTTGTCTGCCACCTGTTACGTTGAAAAAGTCTACCATGTAGCTTTGTCCTGCGTCCGCATCCACCATCACCAGGTTGCGCCGGTACTGGCTTGTTTGTTCGTAAGCGGGTGAAGATGCGTCCATACTTCGCGCAAAAGTACCATTCGAGAAATCATGCACGATTCCCGGGCGGCTCTCCCTCTGTTTTCCTGCATCTACCACCACGGTATTATGCGATGCTGTATGACTCGACCAGGTAAAACGGCCAGGCACATAAGAGTTGGCGACGTCCGGATAACCGAGGTCGGGCATCATTTTCTGTTTGTTGGCAAATACCTCAAAGTTGAGAAGGTCATAATGATAGTGTGCAAAGTGCATACCATAAGTAAAGGCCACAGCGGTGTTGTCAGTAGTATTGTTGAGAATTCCTAATCCGTAACCGGCAAATAGTCGGGAAGGTTGCTCGCCCACACTTCTGCCTTCGGGAAGTGGGGCGGTCTGGGGAAGGACTTCTCGGAACAAGGATCCAAAAGTAGAGAATGACTGGCTGCCCGTTTTACCGATACCTGCTAACCAACTCAGGTATGCGGGGTTTTTCCGAGCGGCATAGGCAATCTGATATGGGTCGGGCATGCGTCCCATTACACCACCAAGCACCGATCCGCTGTCTCCCCAATCCGGTGTATAACGTCCTGCGGAAACCATTTCTATGGGTGCGTCAAAAAGCATTTTTAGCCGGGGATCTTGAAAAAGGTCAGTTCCTCCTTTCTTCAGGAGCTCACTGAGCTCAGCAATTTTTTTTAACCAAAGCATGTTGTAATCTGGTGATTCCATGGGAATACCATCCCGGAATACCAGGTTGTAAAGGGCAAATCGCATACCGGTATGCAATTCTTCTTCTCCAGGCTCATCCACCAGTATTCGGACATATTTACCGGTCTCGGGGTGTTGTCTGGCGAGCAAAATATTAAGAAGGGCCGTTTGATGCATTCCGAAATTACCCCTTATTTTACGGGACTGGTAAGCGTCGAGGGCTTCTTCAAGCAGATTTGCTTCGATTAATGATCGGATTTCTCGTCCTGATTTCCCGAGAAAAGTATGTAGTGATTCATCATGGTCTATAGCATCCCATACCATATCGTAGGCCTGGGCTACGTCTTCAATCAGGAAACACTCCCAGATATGATCCAGGACCTTTCCCGGATATTGCCTGTTCTGAGCCCGGCTCATCAAACCGTATCGTGACTGGCCTTCATGTTCCATGGACGGATAAATCTCGGCCATCCGGTAGATCATCACCAGGGCTTTGTGTGCGTATTTTTTTTCTCCTGTCAGGAGGTAGGCCTTGCTAAGGTCCAGAATCCCGGTTTCTATATGATTTCTCCATAACCAAAGATTGGCATAAGCCACAAACCAATATCTTTCCCCGTTCGGTGCCAGCCATCCCCAGCCGTTGTCTGCATATTTTTCTTCCGGGTTAAACGAAGCCTTAAAGTCACTTTTATAGTAAGATTTATAGTCATTGGACGGATAGATTTCCCCACCGACGGGGCATTTTACCTTGTAGGGCTCTCTGGGGTCCAGAATCCAGGGATAAGTGCCCCCTTTTTTAAAAACAGCATCACCATGAACAGGGCACCCGCCTGAATTCAGTTCAAAGGCTCTCGGTACGCGTGCATCACCAAGCAGATCATAAAGCTCTTTGTTCTGCCAGCTTGCCCATTTGTCGGCGTTTTTGACGATGGCATCCCGGACACTGGCTGCCTCAGGAAAACGGGAGATGTTTGTACGGGCGGTTCTGATCTCTTCGTCTGAAAAAATCATCCGCTTGTTCTTCAAATTTCCTGAGAGAACCCGATCCGGCTTTTTTTCGAAAGGAGGGATGTTGAGTTTCCCATTGCCTGTAGGTTTCTGTCCGGTTGCAGGGATTCCCTGAAACATGAAAAATGTGGCAAGGCTAAGTATGTAAAGTAGAGATAATCTGTTAGAAGAAGACATATTTATTTTTTGGACAGACTTGAGATTTCGGCTGCCGAGAGCGCTCTCTTGTAAAGGCGGACATCTCTCAGGCGGCCCAACAGGTAGTCGTTGCTGCCGAAGCCGATCTTCAGAGAAGCACTGTTGTCCAGGTTCATTTTCATATCAGCAGGAATGGCCCTCTCCGATACCAGTTTCCCGTTGATGTACAGGCGAAGCTGTCCGGCTGTTTTCACAGCACTCACATGCTGCCATCCCGCAGGCAGACTTTCCGGTGAGGCCACGGTTTTGCCTGATTCGTAGGAGAAGATCTTTCCCGAAGGCAATGTACTGCAGAATACCTTTCCGTCATGTTCTGCCATCGTCCATGCCCTGCGGTATTTAACATCCGGGGTTCTGTCGAGCTGATCCATCCGCGTCCAGTTGGTATCCCCTTCATAGACGTGCACCTCTGCCAGAGGGAGTGTACCACCCAACATCTGACCGTTATAAGTCATCATGGCCATCACTTCCAGTTCTTTACCCAGACGACCTGCATCGGCCCACTTGTTCATGCCGTCAAAACGGAACACACGTCCGCTGGGCCAGGTGGCCGAATGCAATTTACCTTCATAAATATTGAAGGCGTAGTTTTGGGTGTTGTCACCTACCAGTCCGCAATCCTCCCAGGCGCTGCCGTTGTAGCGGTATACATTTCCGTGGTCCCAGCTGGTGGCATACAGGTAGCCGTTAAAAACACCCATGTTGACCACTCTTTTGCCGGGGTTGCCGCAGTTGACCCACTTGTTGTCGCCATCGTAGCGGAAGAACCCGCTGGGAGCATACTGTGAGCTGGCATATAGCTTGCCATTGTAAACCGCCATACCACCTATGCATTCCACACCAGGCAATTGTCCGACCTGAACCCAGCGCCCCGGACCTTCATAGCGGAATACTTTCCCCCCATGGGTCTCATTGCCTGAATTGGGCAGAGAAGATCCGCTCACACGGTAGTGGCCGGTACCGGCATAGAGTACACCGTCCAGCACGGCAAGGGCCGTCACGCTGTTGGAACGGTCAGGAGAACCGCAATTTTCCCATTGGTTGGTGCCTTTGTATTTGAAGACCGCTCCGGCCTCCTTAGTACCTGGCTGGCAGACACCGGCGTAGAGTTCGCCTTTGTACTCGGCCAGGGCAAAGGCCATCAGGGCCGTACCCGGCTGTCCCTGGTCTACCCACGGACCCGACTTGGCATCATCAATGCTGAAGGTAAGCTGGCGGTAGCTGGACTGACTGGTAGGGGAGGCATTGCTCTTCAAACTCAGGTGAAACCCTTTGCGGGTTTTCAAGTCGTACTGACTGATGAGGTCACCCAGCACATCGTCCGTGGAAGCGTCCGTATATACCCAGGTAGCCAGGCTGAAATCACCTTCACCGAGTTGAGTGGATTTGGAAGAAGGTACTTCCAACCAGGAGTTTACACCATTGAAAGTAGCGGCTTTGCCTTTCAGCGATTTGGGCCCCTGGCCATTGAAAGAGAGTGTCCCGTTTACTTTTGTCTGAAGTTTGTTTGTGGACGCATCTTTTGTGTTTTCAGAAAGCTGCCAGTGACCCACCAAACCCTCCGAAAGAGAGGAAGATTTTTGGGCAGGGCATGTAACAGCAGTAAGAAGGCCGGCGACCACGATAAGCGTTGCACGGCCTATTGTACCAGGAATTGTTTTCATCAGGATTTTATAAAAGATAATTTGGAATTCAATAAACTACTTTGACTCGGGAGCATCTCAAGATGAACATGATGAGGACTATCTCTATTTTTCTGTAATGATCAACCCTTTGCAGCCAGGCTTGTTGCTGTGCTGCAAAGGGAATGAATGTAGTTTATGCACTCCTGACCTGTAATAGAGAAGGAGTAATCATTTATGGCGTAACAGTTATGTTGATCTCCTTAATCAGATCTTTACTGTTATAGATGTTCCTGTTTGAGATCACGAAGTGAGCTTTATAGGTTCCTGGAGCCTTGTAACTATGTACGAATTGCTTTAATACGCCCCCATCAATGCCCTTGATTGGAATAGACTTGTCAGGCCCAAGATCTACTGTTTTAAAGCTGACAGGGCTGCTGACTGCCCAGGTCTCTCTTTGGGGGTCATTAAAAGGGCTGTTAGGATCAAAAGGAACGAAAATCGGCCTTGTGACCAGCCTGTTATAGCGCGGGTCTTTCGGGTCATAGATCGGATTGTTAGGATCGAAAATGGGATTACTGGGATCATAAATCGGATCGGTGGCCTTTTTTTGCACGTTACCCAGCAAGCTGATTCTGGTGGCCGACGTGGTTGACCTGGAAGGTGTATTTTGTTTATCCTCATCTATAATTTTGAAGGCAGCAAATTGTTGATTGAGAATAGACAATCTGTTACCATCAAGCGTTGCACCGCTTAGTACCTGGAAGTTTTGTATGGACCATAACCTGGCCTCGCCGTTGACGGCCTGGGGCTTTGTCAGATATTTGAAAGCAAAATAAAGGGGCTTATTTGCGTCTGAAATACTAGTAATATCTTGCAGTGTAGAGCTGATAAAGTTAGCACCGTCTGCAAGCGTAAACCGGTTTGTTATGTCAACCCAGGTCGCCTTTTTAACTCCTGCAAAAGAATAATCTCCCTGGAAATCGGTGGAAACCAGTACAGCCAGTTGATTAGCCTGACTTCCGTTCTGAACGGCGCTGGTGAATTGAACATAGCGGGCCTGATTGCTGATATCCACAGTCCTGCCGTCCTTAAACGCATAGTCGAAATAGGTTTCTCCAGGATAGAAGGAGATCAAATCGGCGTTTCCATTGAAACTAAAAACTACGTTTTCGCCTTTTTTTACAGTGGCTGAGGCTGTTGAAACTTCCAGTGCAGGAGCTTCCACCTGAATATCCTTCTGGCAGGATATCAGGGCCAGTAGACATCCGGCCCATATATATATGATCTTATTCATTGGAATCTGAGTCTAAGAGTTATTCCCAACCTGGGTTTTGGATGATAGCTTTGTTCACGATGAGCTCATCGTTCGGGATAGGCCAATACTGATGTTTGGGCTGCACTCTTCTGAAGTTTTCCGCAAACCAGGCTCCCGGATAATCATGCGCTATGGTGTTACCCATATCCTGCATAACTTCAAAAAAAGTGCCCCATCTTAAGAGGTCCGTTCTGCGAAACCCTTCGAAGGCCAGCTCTCTCATTCTTTCTGCACGGATAAAACTTCGAAGGCTCTCTTTCGATTGAGTGGCAGCGGCAGGTACATTTGCGTCCGCAGTGGTGAAAATGCCGGTGGCTACAGCCTCCGCTCCGCTTCCGCCTCCACCTGTAATACTGATGGTTGGCAGTGAGGTATAAGCCCCGTTTTTATAGAAGGTTAACTCATCATTGTCTAGGCGAATTTCGGTTACCACCCCGTCTTTTATCATCGCCTTCGCCGAAGCTCCGGTACCACTTCCCGCCGAAAATACAACCTCCGGAGCTGTCGTATAACCGCTACCGCCATTTACCAGTCTGATACCTTTTATCCCGGTAGAAAAAGACCTTTTGCGAACCTGGTTGATCGCATCTATTGCAGCTGGAGTAGCGCCGTTTAACTCATTTTCAGCCTCTGCAAACATGAGCAAAACATCCGAATACCTTAGCAGAGGTACGTTCTGACCTGATCCTATCGCTGCTTTGGGCTCAAGGGTCTCATATTCAC
>CAZAVR010000059.1:0-13489 GCA_964488435.1 uncultured Cytophagales bacterium
GTCGTTTGGGATCAGGCGTATGGAGGAATGAGATCTGAAACAGTGGTAGGAATCACAGGTGTAGCGGATGGGGGCTACTTGTTGTCAGGCGTGACTGATTCTGTATTGCCATCGTCAGGGGACGTTACAAAACCTTCAGCAGGTTTCAGCGACTACTGGGTTGTCAGGATAGATGCCGCAGGAAAACTGATATGGGAAAAAACGTTGGGCAATACGGGCCAGAATTTTTCAGTAGGACAACCCATAGCATACAACGGCGGATTTTTAATAGGCGGATATCAGTATGTGTGGCCGCTTGCCCTTCCCTTGGATCGGGTGGATCAGAAATATAGTATCATCCGTCTCGGTACATCCGGCGAAGTACTTTGGGAGTCGTTTTTTGCACGCAAGTCGGTGGCTACGCTGGTGGTATCTACGCAAGGCGACGGATATTTAGCGGGAGGCAGTGAATGGGGACCCGAAGATGGCAGCGGTTTTTCACGTTACTGGATCGCGTTTATGCGTTGACATCACGCTGGTTCAAGGGTCTCCCTTGGACCAACAACCCTACAGCGTCCGCTGAACGGAGGCCAACTGGTAGAATGATACAGTGGCATCCAGGGGGCGGTCACCACGGTTCAAATCCGTATTGGAAAGTCTCATCGGGAGCAGGAACTTTTAGAATTTTTAGAGGAGGGCGTTATGGATATAAGAAACTTATATAATACTCTAGTGCAAAGTCTGCGGCTTGTGGCTGCTCCTTTTGAAATACAGACTACATCGCTGCCTGAATTTGTAAATGTACCGGATGAAATAGCCCTGATATACAATGAGTCTTACTTGATAGCGCCACAATTAAAAGATAAGAATTTAATATCCGCAAAGATATTAGGTATGTTAGAGAGACTCGATCAAATATTTGAAGAAATGTCAGAAGTAAAGCCTATCTGGACACTTGAAAGATTAAGAAATGATAGTTCCTGGGAGAGATTAAGAATATTGGCTCTCGATATACTAAGAGAATTGAATGAGCCCGATGGTCGTCCCAATCTGGATTTTATTGATTGGACAGAATAATAGCATTGAATTCGGCTATTGTGTGATAAACTATGAATCCTTCTTTGAAATTAGATTGAAGGATAAGAGGGTCAACAGGGGGTTTGTTGTTTGGTACGAAATAAAGGATGTCTGAGATGCCAATATTGTATTTCCATAGGATAGCGCCCCGGTGCCAGGCGTTTGCAGCTACGCCTTTCTATTTTATAAACGGTAGGTCTTTTGAATGTCAATTTTGGTTATAACAAGAATAGGATAGCACGGTGTAGTTGCAAATTACTACCCAGTGGGGGGCAACAGGCATATATATAGAAAGTTAGTGATTTTTTTTGAGAAAAGCAAAAAAAGAGGGTGAGATTTTCTGATTGAAAACCCCACCCGCCGGAATACCGCTAGTCACTCTTAGATTTCTACGTCACCTCCCACATTCTCAAAACTAAACTCTCCGTCCGAATTTACGTCCATGACAATTACAGCATCTTTAGCAATTTTTCCACTGAGAATGCCTTTGGACAGCTCATTGAGAATTCTTCGCTGCAACACGCGCTTCAGCGGTCTGGCACCGAAAGCTGGATCGAAACCTTCGTCGCCGAGTTTGTCAAGTGCACTTTCGGTTGCGTCAAGCGTGATCGCCTGTTCCTCCAGTGCTTTCTGAATGCTCCGGAACTGGATCTCGACAATTTTGCGGATGTTCTTCTGTGTCAGCGGTTCAAAGAGCACGATTTCGTCGATACGGTTTAGAAACTCAGGACGGACGGTCGCTTTCAGGAGATCCAGTACGGCCGTCCGTGCTTCTTCCACAATGAGGGTATGGTTCCAGCCTTCATCCTCCGCAAACTTCTCCTGAATCAGACTTCCACCGATGTTCGACGTCATGATGATGATCGTGTTTTTAAAGTTGGCCGTTCTGCCCTTGTTGTCGGTCAGCCTTCCGTCATCCAGTACCTGTAACAGGATATTCCAAACATCAGGATGGGCCTTTTCTATCTCATCCAGCAGCACCACACTGTACGGTTTTCTGCGGACGGCCTCTGTCAGCTGGCCGCCTTCATCATACCCCACATATCCCGGAGGTGCCCCTACGAGCCGGCTTACCGTGTGCTTTTCCTGGTACTCGCTCATGTCTATCCTGACCATCGCATTTTCATCGTTGAAAAGATAGTCGGCCAGGGTTTTCGCAAGCTCGGTTTTACCCACACCCGTTGGGCCTAGGAACAGGAAGCTTCCGATCGGTTTTTTGGGGTCTTGCAGACCTGCACGACTACGTCTTACGGCGTCAGCGACCACCTCTATGGCTTCTGCCTGTCCGGCTACTCTGCGATGAAGCACTTCTTCCAGGTGCAGCAATTTTTCTCTTTCACTCTGGAGCATTTTACTCACCGGGATCCCGGTCCATTTGGCCACGATTTCCGCAATCTCTTCCGCGGATATTTCCTCCTGCATCAGGCTTCTTTCACCTGCTGACTTTTGCAATGCTTCCAGTTTTTCCTGGTTTTCCGGAATCCTGCCGTACCTTATCTCGGCCACTTTTCCAAAGTCTCCGGTCCTTTCAGCATGCTCGGCTTCCAGCCGGAGCTGTTCTGCATTTTCTTTCAGTTTGCGGATTTCATTTACCACCCCTTTCTCGTTCTCCCACTGGGCTTTCAGGGTGTTTCTCTTTTCACTGAGATCGGCGATTTCTTTGTTGAGGATAGATTCCTTGTCTTTGTTGTTTTCCCTGCGTATGGCTTCCCTTTCAATTTCGAGCTGCATCACACGGCGGTTCAACTCATCCAATATCTCCGGTACGCTGTCCATTTCCAGTCGAAGTTTGGAAGCGGCCTCATCCATAAGGTCAATGGCTTTGTCCGGGAGAAAGCGTTCTGTGATGTATCGGCTCGAAAGTTCCACAGCAGCGATCACGGCATCATCCTGTATCCTTACGCCGTGGTGTAATTCGTATTTTTCCTTGATACCTCTCAATATACTGATGGCGTCCGGAATAGACGGCTCGTCCACTACTACCGCCTGAAACCGCCGTTCCAGGGCTTTGTCTTTTTCTATGTACTTCTGATACTCCTTGGTGGTGGTAGCTCCAATCGCGTGAAGTTCTCCCCGGGCCAGCGCAGGCTTTAGTAAATTGGCCGCGTCCATGGCCCCTTCACCACCTGCGCCTGCGCCGATCAGTGTATGAATTTCGTCGATAAAAAGTATGATTTCTCCTTCTGAATCGGTCACTTCCTTGATCACGGCCTTTAATCTTTCCTCAAATTCACCTTTGTACTTCGCACCTGCAATAAGGAGCCCCATGTCCAGAGAGACGATGATTTTGCTCTTGAGATTTTCCGGTACATCACCCTGCACAATCCGCTGTGCCAGGCCTTCTACAATAGCGGTTTTTCCGACGCCGGGTTCCCCGAGCAGGATAGGATTGTTTTTGGTTCTGCGGCTGAGTATCTGCAGGACCCTTCGTATTTCTTCATCTCGTCCGATGACCGGGTCAATTTTCCCGGCTTGTGCCATTTCGTTCAGGTTTTTGCTGTACCTCTCCAGGGAGCGGTACTTTGCTTCAGCGTTTTGATCTTTCACAGGGTTGTTTTTTCCTCTTAGTTCTTTTATGACTTCTTTTAGATCTTTTTCTTTGAATCCGGTTTCTCTCAAAAGTTGCGCTACGGCATCTTTTCCTGAAAGTATACCCAGAAATAGTAGTTCTATACTTACGAATTCGTCTCCGAATTCTTTGAGATAGCTCTGGGATTTTCCCATGGCAGCAGAAAGGTCGTTGCTCAGATAAACCTGTGCGCCGCTTACCCTGGGATAGCCGTTGATAATCTCTTCAAGACGTGTTTGAAGTTTGTTGGCATCTGCCTGCAGTTTGCTAATGATAAACTGAGAAGTATTGGGATCCTCATCCAGCAAAGCTTTAAGGACATGCCCCGTCTCTATAGCCTGCTGCTGCAACCCCTGCGCCATTTGCGCGGCTTGCTGGAATACCTCCTGCGCTTTGATGGTATATTGATTGAAGTTCATAATATGGTTTTGGCTAATATTGTTGTTTCGGTTTGTATTTCTATTGAATCAAACTGTATACCCGTGTACTGCAGTCCGCAATTTTGTCAGATTGAGCGATCTTTTGAATGATTTTTATGTCATTGTGGCGTATTTTCTACATAGAGCACATGGCTATTATTATCAGGTTGTGACAGTATGCAGGCGCTTTCAGGGAAGGTTTTTGTACTTAAAGGGCTTCGATTGTTCTTTTTTTTTTAAGTTTACCAGCCCGATAACGGAGCTACGCAAACGAAAACACATGAGAAAAAAGGTTACTTTAATCAACTGGATATTAATTACAATAGCTGCTTTGGCTACTGTACTGGATCATTTCGGTTGGGTAGTGATACCCGAGCCGCTGCTGATGGGTATGCGCTGGCTGGCGCTTTCCGGGTTGTTGGTCTACGCATTTATACGCAAAAATCTAACGGCCTCTATACTCATCTCCATGTTGGTAGGGACGGAAATAGGCCACGATTTTCCTGAGATTGCGTCCCAGCTTTCTTTTCTGAGAAAGATTTTTCTTCAAATGATCAAAACGGTGATTGCTCCCCTCTTGTTTGCCACACTTGTGGCAGGAATAGCCGGGCATTCTGATTTGAAACAGGTAGGCAGAATGGGCTGGAAGTCGCTCTTGTACTTCGAGGTGGTGACCACGGTAGCCCTTGCTATCGGGCTGATTTTTGCCAACTGGTTCACACCTGGCGCCGGCATTGTCGCTCCGCAGGAGTTCCACGATGTGATTCCCGTAGTGAAGCAGCAGACCTGGCAGGAGGTTATTTTGCATTCTTTTCCAGAGAACATCGCCAAATCAATCTATGAGGGTCAGGTGCTTCAGATTGTTGTTTTCAGTGTCATCTTCGGTGTGAGTCTGGCATTAATTCCTTCGGAAAAAAAGAAAAAGTTTGTTTCGGGAATCGAGATCCTGGCCGAGGTGATGTTCAAATTTACCAAAATTGTGATGCTATTTGCGCCGATTGGAGTGGGAGCTGCTATTGCTGAAACGGTAGGCCACATGGGCATAGACGTTCTCAAGAACCTGGCGATGCTATTGGCAACTTTGTATATAGCCCTTATTGCCTTTTTATTGCTGGTACTCGTGCCTGTAGCACTTTTCGCCAGGATACCTTTGGTGAAATTCGCCAAGAATATAGCTGAGCCGGTATCTATCGCATTCGCTACCACCAGTTCCGAATCGGCTCTTCCCAAGGCAATGGAGAAAATGGAGAAATTCGGCGTTCCCCGCCAGATCGTGTCTTTTGTGATGCCTACCGGTTATAGTTTTAACCTGGATGGTTCTACGCTTTACCTTGCTCTGGCGACCTTGTTTGTGGCCCAGGCTTCCGGGATAGAAATACCCGTTTCGCAGCAATTGGCTATTGTTTTCCTGCTGATGCTCACCAGCAAAGGCGTGGCAGGTATACCGCGGGCTACACTTGTTATTCTTTTGGGCGCAGTGGCTAATTTTAACCTGCCCGAGTGGCCGGTACTTTTGATCATGGGCATTGACGAACTGATGGACATGGCGCGGACTTCTGTCAATGTGATCGGCAACTGCCTGGCTACGGCTGTGATTGCGCGATGGGAAGGAGAGCTGGACGACGAGAAAATGCATGCTTCGGATCAACCGCAGGTGGCGGAACAAACGGTCGTTTAAAAAAATCTGAAAATTTAATAGTCGATTAATTTGAACGCTCCTGGAGAGGAGTCTTTTGGGAAAATGATTACAGTTTACGGAATACCTAATTGCGACACGATTAAGAAGACGCTGACCTGGCTGAAGGCAAACGGAATCCCTTTCAGGTTCCATGATTACAGAAAGGACGGTATCACCGCCGATAGGATCGGGGAGTGGCTGAAAAGTCAGCCGCTTGAGAAAGTTCTGAACAAAGCGAGTACGACCTGGAAGGGGTTGACGGAGGAGGAGAAGGAGTCAGCTCAACAACAGGCTGGGGCAGTTGCAATCATGGTTCAGCAGCCGTCCATGATAAAAAGGCCGTTGATCGAGGATGATAATGGCAAAGTAATTGCGATAGGTTACGCGGAGAAGACATTTGAATTACTTTTCAGGTAATACGCATCAACTACCAACTTATATGAGAAAATAGGTACGCATCATCTGGCTTTCCTTATCGGGAGGTAGGTCTGGATACCGGATACAACACGTCTTTGCTGCGTGCCATTGGATAGGGCGACGGTAAATCCCTGGCCAATTTTCGTCTTTCAATGTGTTCAGATCCGGATAGTAATTTTTGAAGCAACATGATATTAGTCATGTATTAATTTGTAAATTGGATTCAACTTTGAGGCCTTCGTATGGGAAACATCAGGTCATGCGTTCTCCCTGCGGATCAGTAAAACTTCGGTTTACGTTTGAAATGAATACTATAACAGACGACACAATATGATGGACGCAAAGACTTATGAGGATTTAATCACCTCGAGTAAGATGTATGAAATGGTTACGGAGCGACTGCATGTAGCGGAAGCAAGGCAAGGGGATGCGCGACCGGCCGGGAATATAGAGCTTAACCATGAGCTGATCGAGCAAATCCTGGATTTGTATAATTCCGATGGTGAAAGCGATATTTTTTCGCAAAAACTTCGCCGTTTTTCTATCCAGGATATTGTGGCTTACATACAGGCTTCGCACCGTTATTATCTCTCAAAAAAAGTACCGGAGCTTGAGCAATCTCTGCTGCATATTTTTAGTAAGTACGGCCAGACCCATCAGCTGTTGGCGAGCCTTGCCTTGTTCTTTAATAATTACAAGAATAAGCTTGTGCATCATTTCAAGATGGAGGAGTTATACGTACTTCCTTACGTAAACCGGCTAGTGCAGGCAGCTGAGGGTCAGTTATCTGTAGAGGAAACCAGGGAACTTCTGGCCGGCAACTCTATTGCTGCTTTCAGCGATCATCACGATGAGGTAGAGGAGGAGTTGAAGGAGGTGAGCCAGATCATCAGGCAGTATTCCGGTAATGAACCCACGCCGCTTCCTTA
This sequence comes from uncultured Cytophagales bacterium, assembly GCA_964488435.1. Taxonomy (GTDB): domain Bacteria; phylum Bacteroidota; class Bacteroidia; order Cytophagales; family Spirosomataceae; genus JBEBSO01. The sequence continues at coordinate 7,069 of CAZAVR010000059.1, forward strand.
CCGCGTATTTTTAAACCAGGTGGAGCTTTTTGAGCTCGATTTGCGTAAGCATGCGATCATTGAGGATCACGTATTGGTTCCTATGGTAGCAGAGCTTGAAAGGGAATTGAAGGAACGTATATAGCCTGTCATAAAAAATGGTTCCCGGAGATGCCGGGCAGAAATATCCGACCTCACGGGAACCATCATCTTCATACATCTATGCGTTTATGGCCGCTATTCGGCCTCTTTGTAAATGCCAAACTCACTGATGGCCACTCCTGAGGCAGATTTCGTAATCCGCAGGCGAAGTTTTTGTCGGGTTAAGGGTTGCTCCAACCGGACAATCCTCCTGGCTCCGATGCTTGTCCCCTTGTATATTTGTTTCCATTCGCCATTGCTTTCTTCTACATCTATAGCGAAGGCGTCGATCCGCTGCCCGAATTTGATGTTCTCACGGATGTCAATGATGTCAAACTCTTTGGGCTGATTTAAATCGATCAGAAGGTCCGGGGTTTTGAAATCATCGTCGGTTGCCCAGTAAGTGGCCTTTTTACCGTCCACCAGGTTTTTAGCACCATATACCGAATTATAGCCGCGTACATTGGATGCTCTGAATACAGCGGGGCGGGCCAGATTTACTTCAAAGGTTTTTCTAAGCTTTTCTCCAAAAGCAGCAAGGGATGCCACATCATTCGCGTGAAGGATGCCGCGCTTGTCAGGAGCCAGTCCCAGATCAAGGCCTGCTCCCCTTCCTACACTTTGCAGGTAAAGTTCGAAGAGCTGGTCGGGTGTCTTTACCTGATTATCTTCTTCCGGGTGGTAAAACCATCCTTTGCGTAACGGCACATCGCATTCCGCCGGCATCCAGAATTTGCCATCCCGGTGGCCGTTCGGGCTTTCCGGGTAGTTGGCCTGGCCTGGTACCGCCGCATGCGCTCCCTTCGGAGCTTTGGGTGTAAAGGTGGCCCAGTGCGGATCACCGGCAATCCCCTTCTCGTTGCCTACCCAGCGTACATCAGGGCCTACGTCACTGAATATATTAGCCGTCGGCTGGAGTTTTCTGGTGAGATTGGTCCAGGTAGAATCCCAGCCATAGTATACAGTATTATCTATGGAACGCTTTTCCCTGGCGCCTCCATAGTAACCGTCACCTCCGTTGGCCCCGTCGTGCCATGACATAAAAAGCGGACCATAGTTACTGTAAAGTTCCCGCAATTGTTCTCTGTATATGTTAATATAAGCCTCTGTACCGTAAGCAGCGTTGTTCCTGTCCCAGGGAGAAACATACACACCGAATGCAAGCCCCAGCTTTCTGGTCGCGTTTTCGAACTCTTTGACCATATCTCCTTTTCCGCCCCTGAAAGGACTTTTCGATATATTGTAGTCTGTCGTTTTTGTAGGCCACAGACAAAATCCGTCGTGATGTTTTGCCACCAGAATAATACCTTTCAGGCCACCTGTTTTAGCAGCTGAAACAATTTGTTCCGCATCGAAATCAGTGGGGTTAAACAATTTCGGATCCGCATCTCCATATCCCCACTCTTTGTTTTCGTAGGTAGTCGGGGTGAAATGGATCAGGCCATACATTTCGAGATCGTGCCATTGCATCTGGCGTTCTGAGGGTACAGGGCCGTAAGGCTTTGGAGGAACCTGGGCGAAAGCGACGGTCTGCCAGGCCACCAAAATTAGCAAAAGATAAGTTCTCATCGACGGGTTTTGTAAGTGTTTGGTGGTGAATTTGTTGTAAAAATAACAAAATTTCCACCGGATAAAATAGTGCTACTGAATGATAAAAACCCAGGCAGGTTGTGAGCCGAGGGATTTGTCAATCCCCTTAGGCAAAGTCACTTCAAGTCCCCCGGCCGAAATCCTGTATTTCAGAGGTTTTTTATGCCCGAGTAAAATTGCCTTCTCATCCTTTTTAGCGCCAAAGCCGGGAATGGTTATCTTGTCAGGGAGAGCGGTTTCAGTATCAGACGCGAGGTATGTAGCATATCTTTTACCATTTTTCTGCGTGAAAGCCCAGGATCCGGAACGGTAGGGTGCCAGAGGTTTGGTACCGTAGATTGACTCTCCGTTTACATGTATCCATTTACCTATTTCTTCAAGGCGACTGTAGGCCTCTTCGTGCCATTCTCCATCCGGACCGGGAGCGACATTCAACAGCAGATTACCATTTTTCGCGACGATATCCACTAGTGTATGTACGAGTTTCCTGACAGGTTTGAAGTTCTCGCTGGGAAGGTACGACCAGGAGTCGCCGAGCGTCATGCAGGATTCCCATGGTATGGGCATATAATGATCCGGAATGGATTGCTCCGGTGTTACGTAGTTTTCAAATTCGCCGGTAACCGTGCGATCCACTACGAGAAGGCCGGGTTGATGACCTCGGGCCATTTTTGCAATCCTCGGCATGTCTATATCCTGATCATAAGGAATGGTTTTTTGCCAGCTGATGTTCGGGTCGATGGAACTGAAGGGGCGAACCCAGCCGCCGTCAAGCCAAAGGATATCGATGTTTCCGTATCCGGTCATCAGTTCTTCAATCTGTTTGTAGGTAAAGTCCTTGAACTGTTGATATTTCTCCGGATATTTTTTGGGGTCATAGGATACATTCCGGTCCTTGGGAGGGAAGTAAGGCCACCAGTAGTAAGGTGTATTCCAGTCAGGCTTCGAAAAATAGGTGCCTGTCATGAACCCTTCTTTGCGAAAGGATGACAGAATTTCTTTCGTTACATTGGCTTTCGGATGTGATGAAAATGGTGTTTTGGGGCTGGTGATCTTATAATCGGTCTGTTTGGAATCGAACATGCAAAAGCCGTCATGATGTTTGGTGGTGAAAATGACGTACTTCATGCCCGCATTTTTCGCAGCGGCGGCCCAGCGATCGGGATTGAATTGCGTAGGATTGAAGGTAGTTTGAAGTCCTTCGTAGGCGGTCTTGTATTCATACCAGTTGGCGGAATGCGGCCCTTTTCTTTCACACCATCCTTCATCTTCAGGACACAGCGACCAGGATTCTACAATACCCCATTGGCTATAGATACCCCAGTGCATGAGAAGACCGAATTTCACGTCCTGCCATTTGGAAAGTTTTTCTTTTACTTTCGGATCATTTGGGGCAATATACCGGGAGTGGTCCTGTTCTGCATGCTGCTGACCCAAAACTCTGGTAGCCATGAAGAGGCAGGACAGGGAAAGTACTTGTAAAAATTTCATAGGTATAGGTTTGATGATGAACACAATAGAGGTCAGGAAAAGTAGCTTTCGGCCAGATGAATTTTCCCGGTTTGCTTTCGGTGAGTGACCGTGTAATTGAAGCCCGTCTGGACGGAGTAAGCCCCGACTTCACCGTTTTTGGTAATAGCGATAAAGCCCACCTGAAAATGCTTCGCACGCTCCGGGTCCCGCTTCACGATTCTTTCTACTGCTTTTTTGCATGCCTGGTAGGGAGAAAGGCCATTTCGCATGAATTCGACGACGAGGTGTGTTCCGCATATTCTTATCACCTCTTCACCTTGTCCGGAGGACGTGGCAGCCCCGACTTCATTGTCTACAAAAAGCCCTGCGCCGATAATGGGAGAGTCACCCACTCTTCCACGCATTTTGAATCCCATTCCGCTGGTGGTACACATACCGGAGAGATTCCCGGCAGCGTCAAGCGCAATGGTTCCCATGGTATCATGATTGAAACTTCCGTCTTCAAGTCTCGGCGGAGCAAACGGGCCGTTAGTTTTGTCCGGAGGTTGATTCTCTATATTGATAACTGGTTTGTATTCTGCTTTCTTAAGCCATTGCCTGTATGATTTCTCCGCATTCCTGGATAGCCTGGCGGGTTCTAGGTTGAATCCGTTGGCAAGTGCGAATTGTTGTGCGCCTTCACCCACGAGCATCACATGCGGTGTGGTTTCCATCACTTTGCGAGCCAGAGATATGGGATGCTTTATACGTTCCAGAAACGCGACAGCACCACAGTTCGCTTTCTCATCCATAATACAGGCATCCAGTGTCACCTTGCCGTCGCGGTCGGGATTTCCTCCAAGCCCTACACAACAACTGATGTCATTTTCAATGGCTATGGCTCCCTGCTCCACAGCATCCAGTGCGCTGCCGCCTTTGCTGAGGACCTTCCATGCCGCAGCATTGGATATCCGGCCACTGTCCCAGGTTGAGACGACGATGGGCTTTTCGCCAGGTGCTTCTTTGAGGAGACGCGAAAAGCCTTGAAAGGGCAATGCGAGTGAGGCGAGACTAAGAAATTTTCGGCGGCTGGATATCATGGTTTCTGAGTTGTTAAGTTTGAAAATGTTCCTGGCCTTATCTGATGAGGGATACGAACTTTCCTGTTGTTTGATGAAGTATTTTATGCTATTTACTCAAATGCAGATCAACCGGAGTCCAATTTTATTTGCGCGACTTCCGGCTGAAGTATAAGCTTAGTTATTTTTAAAAGACAGCCAACTTATTAAATTATTTTCAATAATAAAAGATTATTATTTATAAATTGTAAAATATGCCTGAAATTAATGGACTAAGTAAATATTTTTTTTACTTATTACGATGAAGAGACTGCGGATCAAAGTTAAATAAGGCAATAGGCGATACGCTAGAGGGGGTAAAGAAAGCAACAGGCTATAAGCTTCAGGCTATGGGCGGTGGCGGTATAAAACAAAGGCCATAGGCGGTAAGCTGTCAAGCAACCGGAGAGAGCGTTTAAAGTGTTAAGCAATAAAGCTTATGAAGGCAATAGGGTTAAAGCATACAGCCTAAAGCCTGCGGCTAAAAACTTATTATAATTTTTTCCTTAAGTAGTCTGCTGTATGGTTTCCTTCTATTTTGATCATATCCTCAGGGGTACCTTCGAAGGTAATGAATCCTCCTTTTTCTCCACCTTCCGGTCCCAGATCTATAATCCAGTCTGCGGACTTGATCACTTCCATGTTGTGTTCAATGATGATAACCGTATCACCCTGTTCCACAAGTGCATTGATGGACTTTAGTAACTTTTTGATATCGTGAAAATGCAGGCCGGTCGTTGGTTCATCGAATATAAAGAGTGTCTTCCCTTTTCCCGAATTTCCTTTTCCGAGGAAAGAAGCGAGTTTCACACGCTGGGCTTCTCCACCCGACAAGGTGTTGGATGATTGTCCCAGCCTTACATAACCCAAACCGACTTCTTGTAACGGGGAGAGTTTTTCTGCGAGTTTTGGCTCGTTTTTTCTAAAAAACTCCATGGCTTCATCAACGGTCATGTCCAGAAGCTGCGCAATATCTTTTCCGCCAAATTGCACGTCCAGAATTTCCTGCTTGAACCTGTGGCCTCCACAAGCTTCGCATTTCAGAAAGATGTCCGCCATGAATTGCATTTCCACCTTTGTCTCGCCTTCACCGGCACATACTTCGCACCGGCCTCCGGGTACATTGAAGGAGAAGTGAGTAGGCTTATACCCCCGGGTTTTCGACAGGGGAAGTTCGGCCATCATATTGCGTATATAGTCGTAAGCTTTGATATAGGTAACCGGGTTGGATCTGGATGATTTACCGATGGGATTCTGGTCGATCATTTCGATGGCTTCCAGGCGATGAAAGCTTCCGGATAATTCATCAAATTTTCCCAGCTCCTCGTTATTTTCACCTTTTGATCTCAGTAGAGCCGGATAGAGAAGCTTCCGGATCAGGGTAGACTTCCCTGATCCGCTTACGCCTGTCACCGCAGTAAGCACGCCCATGGGAATCCTGACTGAAACATCCTTCAGGTTATTTTCTCTTGCTCCTTTGAGCTCAATGAAGTGGGTGCTGTGTCTTCTGTAGGAAGGGACGGGAATCTCCTCTTTCCCAAGCAGAAATTCAAGTGTATGACTTGGCTGATCCGTGTCTGAATTAAGGTGGCTGATTTGATCCCAGCTGCCCTGGAAAACAACATTTCCTCCACCTGTACCCGCTTCGGGTCCGATATCTATGATCTGGTCAGCAGCGCACATCACTTCTTCTTCATGTTCGACTACAATTACCGTATTGCCCAGATCGCGAAGGGATTTTAGTACCTCTATAAGTCTCTGGGTATCCCGGGGGTGTAAACCTATGCTGGGTTCGTCCAGGATATACATGGAACCGACCAGTGCGCTTCCCAGTGATGTGGCGAGTTTTATTCTCTGAAATTCCCCACCTGAAAGGGTATTGGTCAGCCGGTTAAGCGTCAGATATCCCAGCCCGACCTGCTGCATATAGTCGAGGCGGTTTCTTATTTCGATAAGGATTCTTTTCGCGATTTTTTCTTCCTGTTCTTTGAGCGTCAATGCATGGAAGAACCCGGCCACGTTTTCCAGCGGCATGAGCACAAGATCAGTAATGGATCGCTCCTGGATCTTTACATAAGAGGCGTCTTTTCTTAATCTCGAGCCGCGGCAGTCCGGGCAGGTCGTCCTTCCCCTGTACCTGG
>CAZAVR010000060.1:0-261 GCA_964488435.1 uncultured Cytophagales bacterium
AATTTGAAATATACAAACATGGCCAGCAGAATATATACTACATAAAATGCATAACTCAGGTACATAGAACCCCAGTAAAACCCGGGTTCAGGTACATAGTTTTCGCCACATTCCGGGCAATGGGCATGCATTTTGTCGAAATTTTTAAGGTCATAGGCATACTTGCTTACAAAGAAGTCGCCTTTGCTGCAACGGGGACATTTGTTGAACAGCACGCTGTATATTTTTTTCTGCATCACCATGGTAGTACAAGTTTACTTT
>CAZAVR010000060.1:271-13413 GCA_964488435.1 uncultured Cytophagales bacterium
TCGGGCGGTTATGTGTATGTGTTACACTTTCTGCAACAAAGATAAATACCCACTGCGCTTCTTACGGCGACAGAAGACGCACGTGATGGTACAGATCAACGATTTCTGAATTCTTCAGGGGTAGTCCCTACCCGCTTTCTGAAGAAACGTACAAAATAGGATGGATCTTCGAATCCCAGCAGAAAACATATTTCCTTTACGGACTGCGTAGTGTGTGTGAGCAGGCGTTGGGACTCAATAATCAGCCTGTCGTGAAATAGCCGGCTCGCCGTTTTTCCTATGATTTGCTTGCAGATATGGTTCAGGTGATTGGGAGTAATATTCATTTGAGATGCATAAGTACTCATTTCCCTGACGGATAGAAACTGCTTTTCGATGAGTTCTTCAAATTGCCTGAATTTATCGTAGTAATGGCTGTTTTGTGCCGGGATGAGGTCGGCATAGCGTTTATGGGCAGTTTCGAGAATGATATGGGTGTAGGAGAGGAGTAAATCGGCATGAGCGCTTCGGCGATCCGCATATTCCTGATGGACATAATCCATAAGATCACATATCAGCGGCGCGTCGTCAACCAGGGTGAGGAGGGGCGTATTTTGATTCGAGTGGAAAAAGGGGTACTGATATAGTCTGTTGCCAAAACGGCTTTGAAAAAACTGTTGCTCAAAATAGAGATTGTATCCTTGTATATCCTCTGAAAGTACCCAGCTGTGTACTTGTCCGGGTGTCAGAAAATAAAGCTGATTAGCAGTTACGGGGTAAGATTTGAAGTCGATGGTGTGTGTCCCGCTTCCTTCTTTGATCCACATCAGCAGATAGAATGTATGTGAATGGGGTTGGTCTATGCCCTTGAACTCTTTCACCAGTTTTTCAAGTTTCGTGATATGAAAAAACGGATCTGGCTCGTGCCTGCAGAAGGCCTCAAGGTTATATTTGGGGAGACGGGATTGCATGTGTACTCCAGGGTATTATATCCTTTCAAGTTTCACCGGATAGGTTTTGGCGGCATTCCATTGACAAACATAGATATTTTCATCCTGGTCGATACAAACATCGTGGCAATGCATGAAAACCGGTTTTTCCTGTACCATCAATTGAAGTTCACCGTTGAGATACTTGGGAGCTGTTCCTCCGGGATTGGATACGACCCTGTTGGACTTGTCGAGAATCGTTACAAATCCCGAATTGCTGGTCTGGTTCAGATATTTCAACCTAGACCAGCATACGCCGGCATACAGATGATCTCCCTGAATAACAGGGCGGCATACGAAAGCTCCCGGCAGGAAAATATCTTTGATAAACTTCCCATCCAGACTGAATTCTTTGAAAGCATTGTGTGCTCTTGAGGTCACCAGTAGTGTGGGATGGCTTTTTATCCTGTAGTCGACAGTGATGCCGTGCGCAGTAGAGAGCTGTCCTGCGCCGTCTCCGGGACCGCCAAATTTATCTATATAGGCTCCCTGCATCGTATATCTAAGGATCCACTGAGATCCGTATCCGTCTGCCACATAGATGGTGCCATCGGGTCCCACGGCAGTTTCAGTGGGCTTGAAGGGCTGATCTTCGCGATACGCTCCTACTTTGGAAGGGTGATCCAGGGTAAGCAAGACTTTGCCTTTCAGATCGGCTTTAAAAACCTTACCCAGATTTGAATCACATATAAATAAGAATTCTTCACCGTTCGCATCCCAATGGGTGAGACCGTGCCCTCCCGGGAATTCATGGCCCCAGCTGTCAAGCAGTTTACCCGAACGGTCATAAATGAGTATATTGTTTCGGATTTCATCGCCAAGCATGATCAGTCGTCCCTTGTTGTCCCTGATCATTTCATGACAATTGTTGACCGGAAAACGGGTGGAGTCAAGATTTCCCCATCCTTTGTGAACCTTGTACCGATGATTGCCGTGACCTATTATTTCATCCCGGGCATTTTGCCGGGCATGGGTGATATAAAAAGGCTTGAAAAGAAACGTTGCGGCAGTGGAAAGCATGGTTTTGGTGAAGAATCGTCGGGTACTGTCCATTGTCATAAATGATTAATAAGATACGGAAAATTAAGTAAACGGGACGGCTGTTGCTACAGATAAGCTCCTTAGCCGGTTAAAATGACACCTGGAAAGGGTTTTTATCCGGTTGAACAAATATAGTCAGCTGTTGCTTTAATTTTTCTATAAAAATATACTGAATTAATATTTTTATTCCGGTTTGTTCGTTAGCCTGATAGAGTTGTTTTTGGAGCCACTAAATATCATATTCATTGGAGGAGCGATATGTTAAACACTTTTCACGGCATCTGAGCAGGGAGTCAGATATCCCGGGCAGGTAGAGTACCTGATCAGCATGAGCGGGACATTCGAGATGAAAAGTTTTATGGATGGGTATTACGACGAAAATTTCTACTTTAATAATCCGATGGACTATATGAGTGGGGAGGAGGGTTGGCGATTCGGACACATGAAGATCGTGCTGGGTATGTCCGCCTGGGATTTTTGTCTCAATAGCAATTATCAAATGTCAGAGGTGCTCCGGAAAAAAAGGTATTGATCAAAGGCTGGACGTGAGAGGCATGACTGGCCCCTGTGGAGTATATCTAAGGATCCACTGAGATCCGTATCCGTCTGCCACATAGATGGTGCCATCGGGTCCCACGGCAGTTTCAGTGGGCTTGAAGGGCTGATCTTCGCGATACGCTCCTACTTTGGAAGGGTGATCCAGGGTAAGCAAGACTTTGCCTTTCAGATCGGCTTTAAAAACCTTACCCAGATTTGAATCACATATAAATAAGAATTCTTCACCGTTCGCATCCCAATGGGTGAGACCGTGCCCTCCCGGGAATTCATGGCCCCAGCTGTCAAGCAGTTTACCCGAACGGTCATAAATGAGTATATTGTTTCGGATTTCATCGCCAAGCATGATCAGTCGTCCCTTGTTGTCCCTGATCATTTCATGACAATTGTTGACCGGAAAACGGGTGGAGTCAAGATTTCCCCATCCTTTGTGAACCTTGTACCGATGATTGCCGTGACCTATTATTTCATCCCGGGCATTTTGCCGGGCATGGGTGATATAAAAAGGCTTGAAAAGAAACGTTGCGGCAGTGGAAAGCATGGTTTTGGTGAAGAATCGTCGGGTACTGTCCATTGTCATAAATGATTAATAAGATACGGAAAATTAAGTAAACGGGACGGCTGTTGCTACAGATAAGCTCCTTAGCCGGTTAAAATGACACCTGGAAAGGGTTTTTATCCGGTTGAACAAATATAGTCAGCTGTTGCTTTAATTTTTCTATAAAAATATACTGAATTAATATTTTTATTCCGGTTTGTTCGTTAGCCTGATAGAGTTGTTTTTGGAGCCACTAAATATCATATTCATTGGAGGAGCGATATGTTAAACACTTTTCACGGCATCTGAGCAGGGAGTCAGATATCCCGGGCAGGTAGAGTACCTGATCAGCATGAGCGGGACATTCGAGATGAAAAGTTTTATGGATGGGTATTACGACGAAAATTTCTACTTTAATAATCCGATGGACTATATGAGTGGGGAGGAGGGTTGGCGATTCGGACACATGAAGATCGTGCTGGGTATGTCCGCCTGGGATTTTTGTCTCAATAGCAATTATCAAATGTCAGAGGTGCTCCGGAAAAAAAGGTATTGATCAAAGGCTGGACGTGAGAGGCATGACTGGCCCCTGTGGAGTAAAATGTTCCCGGATTACCTGAGAGGGTTACTTTAAGGAAAAAATATACATCTATGATTTGTTGCTAATCTTAAATAATGAAAAAAATAGGTATTTTGTACGGAATGGAAAATACATTCCCGGAGGCATTTATTGAGCGAATAAATAGTAAAGGACTAGCGGGAGTTGTGGCAGAGGCGGTGAAGATCGATAAAGTGGTGCAGGGTGCTGCTACCGAGTACGCAGTGATCCTGGACAGGATATCGCAGGACGTACCTTTTTACAGGGCTTATCTCAAAAATGCTGCGCTCCACGGGACCGCTGTTATCAACAACCCGTTTTGGTGGAGTGCTGATGAAAAATTCTTTAACAATTGCCTGGCGCAAAAGATCGGGGTACCGGTTCCCAGAACGGCTCTTCTGCCTTCCAAAGAGCGACCTACCGATACCGGTGAGACTTCGTTCCGCAATCTTGCGTTTCCCATGGCCTGGGAAGAGATGTTTCAGTATGTAGGCTTTCCGGCATTTCTTAAGCCACACTCCGTCGGAGGATGGAAGAGCGTATATCGTGTGACAGGGCCGTCGGATTTGTGGGCCAAACATCAGGAAACAGGACAGACGGTGATGTTGCTTCAGGAAGAAATCGTATTTGATGACTATTTCCGTTGCTATTGCATCGGACAGAAAGAGGTTCGTATCATGCCTTATGAGCCAAGAAATCCTCATCACTTGCGATATGCCACCTCCATGAATACCAAAGGTCCGTGGGCTGAGCCATTGCTTGAGACCATTAAAGATTATACGCTGAAATTAAATAAGGCTTTGGGTTACGATTTTAATACCGTTGAATTTGCAGTAAGAGATGGCGTGCCTGTGGCGATTGATTTTTGTAATCCGGCGCCCGACGCCGATATATATTCGGTTGGGCCGGATAATTTTGAATGGGTAGTGGAAGCTGCCGCTAATATGGCGATCGAGCGGGCGCTCGGTCATGAGGAGGGTAAGGATAACCTCACTTGGGGAACTTATTTAGATGCGTCCGTACGGTCACGAACTCGTGGTGAGATGGCGGAGCATTCTGACTTAACAGAAAAAGCCTTACTGCCAACAACCGGTCCGATGCCTACCAGAGCAAAAACGAAGGCTACGGGTAAGCCGAAGGAAGCGCGCCGGGCCAAAGCGGAGCAAACGCCGGTTCCCAATGCAAAAGTAAAGAAAGTGTGATGTTTTTTGGGAGACCATCAAGGTGGTAGATACCGTGTTACAAAAAAGCATAGTCCGGAGAACGATATGTTTTCCGGACTATGCTTTTTTCGTAAGATAAAACAGACTCAGAGCGCGAAATCTTTGCGGATGGTATCCACAAAGTCGAGCTTTTCCCAGGTAAATAGTTCTACTTCTACTTTTTTCTCTGATCCGTCTACACCTTTGAATATTTTTTCCACCACTTCATTTGTGCGACCCATGTGGCCAAATGCAGCGGTTTCCGAATAGATCGGGTTGCGAAGCTTCAGGCGCTGTTCTATCGCATAAGGGCGTAAGTCGAATAATCTGCTGATTTGCTCTGCGATTTGCCCGTCGTTTGCATTCACCTTAGACGTGCCATACGTATTGATATAAAGACCGCAAGGTTGTGCCACACCAATGGCATAGGAAACCTGTACGAGTACTTCATCACAGAGACCGGCGGCCACCATATTTTTGGCAATGTGCCTTGTAGCGTAGGCCGCTGAGCGGTCGACTTTGGAAGGATCTTTTCCTGAAAAGGCACCACCGCCATGCGCGCCTTTGCCACCATAAGTATCCACGATGATTTTGCGCCCTGTAAGCCCGGTATCCCCATGAGGGCCGCCGATGACGAATTTTCCGGTGGGGTTGATATGGTAGGTGATCTCGTCGTTAAAAAGCCCCCGGAGTTCTTCTTTTAATTTGTTTTTTACCCTTGGAATGACTATATTTATAATATCTGCTTTGATTTTGGCAAGCATAGAGGCTTCCGAGTCGAAGTCATCATGCTGGGTCGAGACCACAATGGTGTCGATACGCAGAGGGACATTTTCGTCACTGTACTCAATGGTAACCTGGGACTTCGCGTCCGGACGAAGGTAAGGAATGAGCTCCGGTTCGTTATTTCTGATATAGGATAATTCCTGTAATATCTTGTGAGCAAGATCAAGTGCAAGGGGCATGTAATTGTCGGTTTCCCGGGTCGCATATCCAAACATCATCCCTTGGTCGCCGGCACCCTGTGCGTTGGCTTTCGCTTCAAAATCATCATTTCCGGCTTTCCTGTCTACGCCCTGGTTGATGTCTGCACTCTGGTCATGAATAGCAGACAAAACCCCGCAGGAATTGGCCTCAAACATATATTCGCTTTTGGTATAGCCTATTTTTCTGATCACATCGCGGGCAATTTTTTGTACATCCAGGTAGGTATTGGTTTTTACCTCACCTGCAAGTACCACCTGGCCGGTCGTTACTAATGTTTCACAAGCCACTTTGCTGTCGGCATCCCAAGCCAGAAAATTATCTATCAATGCGTCTGAAATCTGGTCGGCAACTTTATCCGGGTGACCTTCGGAAACCGATTCGGATGTGAATAAATAAGGCATAAAACAATTGAATTTATACAGTTTATGAATCTACAGAGAGGCAGCATGACCCATAATATTTTAAAAAACGGAACGTGTTGCGGGTCAGCAAAAGCCAATCCCCGTCGCGATATGCGCGTTAGGGTTTCCCCATACTGATGCTTACCGGAAGCCCTCTGCTACAGTCGCAAAATTGAATTATTTATAGAACAAAAACAAACGGAGATTATAAAAAAAGGAGCCGCTGTTGTGGTTGGCTCCTTTTTTCTCAGATGGGGACATTTACGTGACGTTCCGCATGATAACTGGACCTTACCAAGGGCCCGGATTCCACATATTTTAACCCTCTTTTAAGACCTTCTTCTTTATATAGCCCGAATAGATCAGGTGTGATCCATTCCATCACTTCATGATGCATTTTCGTCGGCTGAAGATACTGGCCGAGTGTAAGGATGTCAAGACCGTTCTCTACAAGGTCATCCATTGCCCTGAATACCTCGTCCTTCGTTTCACCAAGGCCCAGCATGATACCTGATTTGGTTCTCTTGCCCATATCTTTGGTTCTTCGGGTCTGTTCGAGGCTTCTTATATATTTGGCCTGGGGCCGCACAGCCCTGTAGAGCCTTTCCACAGTTTCCATGTTATGAGAGACCACTTCCTGGCCGCCTTCCACCATACGTGCAAGCGCATCCCAGTTTCCTTTGGTGTCAGGTATAAGTGTTTCGATAGTGGTTTGCGGACTCAACGCTTTTACCTGAACTACTGTCTGGTACCAGACTTCGGCTCCACGATCTCTGAGTTCATCGCGATTAACGGAGGTAATCACGGCGTGTTTCACCTTCATCAACCGAATGGCTTCTGCTACCCTGGCAGGTTCATCCGTGTCGTATTCGGAGGGACGCCCCGTGGCCACTGCACAAAACGAACAACTTCTCGTACATACATTACCAAGAATCATGAAGGTGGCCGTTCCGGCACCCCAGCATTCGCCCATATTGGGGCAGTTGCCGCTTTCACAAATGGTATGGAGTTTGTGTGTGTCGACGAGCTCACGCACGCGCAAATACTCCGGTCCGGTGGGAAGCTTTACTCTGAGCCAGTCGGGCTTTTTTCTCCTTTGGCTAGGTATTACCGGCAATTCAATCATTATGATACTAAATTTTGTTTTCTGTTAAGTTCAACAAGTGATGACGCTGTTGGGTTACCTTCTTGTTCCGAAATAGATGGTCAGGTAACCTGACGTGAAAAATGCATTGTTCGGTCCCGACGGTGTGATTTGTATAGTTCTTGCATAGACTTCGCTTAAAAAACCAACTTCTACTCCGGTCACGCTGCTTCTGAAGGCACTTAGCTCAAAGCTGAGTGCAGCTTTAGCATGGAGACCCGGGACAATTTTTGATCGTCCGAGCCCACTGAAAAAGCCTGCGGAAAAGCCGTTTCCCTGAGCGACGTTCTTTGGGTCGTAGGGGCGGGTGACAGTCCGGCCATTTTCCTGAAACTGTATCATGTACGGTTTTTCCAGTCCAATGGTAGGGCCACCGGCCAGAATTCCCCCTACAGTGATCCCTTCATTAGGACTGCGCCTGAACAAAGTCACTTCTCTTCCATATTGCGGACGTATGGCAAACAGGTAATTCATCTTGTTCTGAATATTGGTGGACCCGGAGAGAGGTAAGCCACCGGCACTATATTCTTTCGGACTCTTTACATTAACGAGTTCCAGGCTGAGGTACTGAGATTGATCTTTGCCCATGAAGTCAGCATTGAGGGCACTGGAATAACGCACCACCAGTCCGCCTATCAAGCCGGAATTTGTATTGGTAGTAACACCAAATGATAATATGGATTTGTATTTTTCTTCTTCTTCATCGGGGGTAGAGCGTCTTTGTCCGGAACTGGAAAAAGCCAGGCTCAATAAGCAAACCAGCGATACAGCAAAGATAACAGGACTACTCTTCATATAGACTCGATAAGGATTTGTTTACTTTTATTACCCCGGGACGTCTGTTGGATTCGATGGGTGAATTTAGATAAATTATCAGAAAACGTACTATTCTAACAGTTTTTTCTAAATTTATGTTCTATTTGGAAATGAATATTCTTCATAGCTTTTAGATAAACGAAAATCCTGAAGTTTTATGACAAAATATGATGGATTTAGTGATGATTATAGGATGGTTTTCCGGCACATTTGACTAAATGTGTTTTTTGCTTGTTTCACATGCCTGAATTGGTTTCTGCTTTTTTATACCGCGTTTTTCTCATCAGTTATTCGCTTTTTGCACGTATTTCTGCATTTTTCTATCCCAAAGCCCGTTTGTGGGTTGTGGGCAGACGTAGATGGCGGGATCGCCTGAGGGCAGACTTGGGGTCTTCTGAAGGACATCCTCCTGTGGCCTGGTTTCACGCGGCGTCGTTGGGTGAGTTTGAGCAGGGCAGACCTGTGATTGAAGCTTTCAGGGAACGTTTCCCGGACTACTTTATTCTGCTGACTTTTTTTTCTCCATCTGGTTACGAGGTTCGGAAAAATTATGGCGGCGCTGACTATGTTACTTATCTGCCTTTGGATAGTCCTTCGGCTGCGAAGGATTTTGTAGCTATCGTAAAGCCCCGGATCGCATTTTTTATCAAATACGAATTCTGGTATTATTATATAAGAGAATTGAAAAAGAGGGGTGTGCCCCTTGTTTCATTCTCGGCTATTTTTCGACAGGACCAGCTTTTCTTTAAGAGTTACGGTGGCTTTTACAGAAAAATTTTAGGAATGTTCGATGCAGTACTGGTGCAGAATGAAGCGTCGGTGGAGTTGTTGGAAGATATTGGTATCGGGAGCGGAGCGCTTGCCGGGGATACGCGATATGACAGGGTTTACCAGCTGGCTGCTGCAGCCCGGGAATTGCCCGAAATTGAGACGTTTGTTAAAGGTGGGCTTTGTCTTGTGGTAGGTTCTGCCTGGCCTGCTGATATGGAGGTAATCATTCCAGTCCTGAACAGGATGGGGCAGAGGTTGAAAGTGATCGTGGCACCGCATGAAATCAAAGACAGGGAAATGGCAGGATGGGAGCAGGCACTTGGTTTCTCTTCCGTGAGGTATTCTGAGTATGCCGCGTCGGGTTTTGATCCGGTTTTGGCAGAGGATGCTCAGTGCCTTTTTATCGATAATATAGGAATGCTCTCATCTCTCTACCGTTATGGTAGTGTTGCATTTATAGGCGGGGGGTTTGCTACGGGGCTTCATAATATTCTGGAGGCGGTTACCTTCGGGTTGCCCGTTATGTTCGGAAACAGGAAATATAAGAAGTTTCAGGAAGCCGTGGATCTGGTTTCAGACGGCGTAGCTTATCCTGTAGGAGGTACAGAGGAGCTGGGGGCAACACTTGAGCTGCTTCTCGGAGATGATGCGTTAAGGGTTGAAAAGGGCATAAAGGGGCGGCTTTTTATAGAAAGAAAAATGGGGGCAACAGAGCAAGTAATGTCGAGAGCGATGCAGCTGCTCGCGTAAGACGTACTGATAGCCGGCCCCTTTGTCGTTTCAGATTTGTGTGTAAAGCTGTTTGTATTTATCAGTTAATAAATTCTTTAAATGCGAGAGATTCGAACAAGTGCGCCTGCGTTCCGAGAAGGCGCGCTTTGGATCCCAGGTTTGAAATTTTCAGCTTGAGCTTGTTTTTGAAGTCAGAAAGGCAGTATTTATTGATAGCCTGTTCGAGAGGGTTGGTAATATAGGTCCCTGCGCTCGCGAGCACACCGCTGACGACGATCATCTCCGGATTGAAAAGATGTACGGCCGTCGCAAGTCCTTTACCTAGCTCAGTGCCCAGCTGGTAGAGCAGATCGATCGAAAATTCATCACCAGCATTGGCCGCTTCGATAATATGCCCGCTGTCCAGAAGGTCGTAGTTTCCTTCCACACTTTTAGAGAGAATGGTGGCACGTCCGTTTTCAATACCTTCTTTCGCGTACCTGATCAGCGCAAACGCGGAAGTGATTGTGTCCAGGCAACCCACTTTTCCGCAATAACACAAAATGCCGTCAGGTCGTACCTGTATATGCCCTAATTCCCCGGCAAATCCCTGAGACCCGCTGAAAACCTCGCCATTGAGCAGGATTCCCAGGCCGACACCCCAGTCTATATTAACTGTGAGCGCATGCGAAAGTTTCTGCGCGCTTCCAAACTTGTGCTCTCCGATGGTCGTGGCATGTGTGTCATTAATCAGAATGGCGGGCCTTTTGAAATGGTTTCCTATTAATGTGGTGATACTTACACCGGGTTTTGTCAGGCTGAGATAGGTTTGGTTGATACCTTGTTGAACATTGATCAGTCCGGGCATGGAAATACCTATGCCCCAAAGCCTGCTAGGGTTGATGTCGTAGTCTTCCAGAAACCGGTCGGTGGCCTCAAGAAGATTGTCAATAAATGTGTGGTCATCTGTCAGTTTGATGCCGAACCAGTGTTCCTGCAAAGTCTGGTTGTTCAGATCCATTACCACCAGCCTTGTGTCATGCCGGTTGATATCCATGATTAGCGTCAGATACTTCTGGGAGTTGAGTCCGTAGAGCACTGGAGGTCTGCCGGCCCTGGCTGGGCCTATGCCTGTTTCCACGATCCAGCCGTCCCTCATCAGTTCATTCACGATACCCGTGGCCGACGGGATACTCGCATGGAACAAGCGTGCAAGTTTGTTGATAGAAGTTCGGTCTGATTGGTACAATTCGATAAGCAAACTGCTCCTTAGTTTGTTTTTACGGATATCAATAACTGAGGTGGAAAGATCCGTATCTGTATGGGAAGACATATCGGGCGATATTTTGGTGATTCTATTTTATGTAACTTTGTCGGATTGATAAAAAAAATGCCTTGAGCAGGTGAGATTCCCGAATCAAGATACAATTATATATAATTAAAGATTAAAAATACTACGATAGATATTAAAAAATATGAATATATGACAATTAATTTTATTGTTTATTAGTTCTCACAACCCTAAAAGGGTTAAATTATTAATTTATACTGCGGTTTTCTGCGAAAAACATTGAATAATGATGGGTTTTGAAGGGTTGGTCATGCGTTCCACAGGGTCCTGGTACGAAGTCAGGCCGAAGGGGAGTGACGAGATTGTCCGCTGCCGGTTAAAGGGGAAGTTTAAAATTCAGGGCCTCAAAGTCACGAATCCGCTGGCAGTAGGTGATCATGTTGTTTTTGATTTAGAGGGAGGGCCATCTACTGAGGGTATCATCAATGAGATAAAGCCGAGGCGGAACTACCTGGTAAGGAAGTCTGTGCACAAGGCTTCGCATGCGCATTTGCTTGCGGCCAATATAGATCAGGCTGTCCTGATGGTGACCCTGGTCTTTCCGCGTACGTCGCTGGGATTTATTGATCGGTTTCTGGTTACTGCTGAGTCGTTTCGCATACCTGCTGTCCTTGTTTTTAACAAGCAGGATATCCTTGATGAGGAAGTAAGAGATTTCCAGGATGAGCTTATTTCCATGTATGAAGCGCTCGGGTATCGTTGTCATCGGCTTACGGCTGTCAGTGGAGGCGGGCTTGACGGGTTCAGGGATTTGCTGAGGGGAAAGATTTCTGTGCTTACGGGGCATTCGGGTGTGGGTAAAACCACGCTTATTAATTCATTGATTCCGGAGTTGTCACTGCGAACGAGCGAGGTATCTACCTATGCGAATAAGGGGGTGCATACCACCACATTTGCCGAAATGTTTGAGATTGAGCCAGGTACTTTTCTTATTGATTCTCCGGGTATCAAAGAGTTGGGGCTGGTGGATATGGAGCCGGTGGAAATCAGCCACTATTTTCCAGAGATGCGCGATCGCCTTAATGCCTGCAGGTTTCATAATTGTCTCCATATCAACGAACCTGGCTGTTCAGTCAAGCAGGCTGTTGAGGAAGGGGAGGTTTCTTTTACCAGGTATGAAAGTTATCTGAGTATGGTCGGGAATCAGGATAACCGGAAGTAAGACTAGAGTACGGTGAGGAACTTCATGGTGTCTACGCCGTCTGCGTAGTCGTCTATTGACGGATGCTGGGCCTGCCCGAAGGGTACAGTGAAGCCGCCGGGCAGCGGTTTTCCGACAGTACATTGGATCTTGTCAGCGTTTGCCGTCAGGAAGTCGCTAACTTCCTCCTGATCGCTATATGTTTGATAATACACCATACTGAGGGGGGAGACCAGTGCCGGATTTTCTTCAAAAAGCAGAAAGCCGTTATCGAAGTGAGGTACGCGATTGATCAGCACGATGGATTTATTGTATTCGTAATTGTTGAAGTACTTGTGATGGTGAAGGCAGTAAGCATCGAAGGGCTGTATCTGTTCGTATAAATTGTCAAATTTGTAATTTTCAGGAACCAGCAATTTGGAAACATTTCTGCATCCCAACCCGTAGTACCTTAGGATATCTTCCGCGAGTCACTTTAATTCTTGCGCAGATTCCTGTCCGCTGAGCCAACCCACCGAAACCCGGTTGCGGCGTATAATGTTTGGTTTTTTTGAAAAATAGTATTCGAAGTACCTTGAAGAGTTATTGCTTCCGGTAGCGATATAGGCGTCCGCGTCATTTACCCGCTCCACGAAATGAATCTTCTTCTCCAGTTCAGGTTCAATCTGAACAAGTATTTCAAGTAGTTTTTTCATCAGAAATGTGTCTCCCGCGCTTAGTTTAGCCAGAAGTGTGTGTCCGCTGATGAGTACGCACATCGCATCGTGGAAACCTACAGCGGGAATGTTTCCAGCCATAATAACTCCTATTTTAAGAGGCCTGGATATTTCAGGATAGCGGTCCAGCCACGTTTGTAAGCGCCTGGGTTCCAGCAGACCGTCAGCTATAGATGCTATGGCGTGAGATACATTTTCAAGG
>CAZAVR010000061.1:0-13405 GCA_964488435.1 uncultured Cytophagales bacterium
GAATAGAGTTTAGTTTGAGTAATCATGCACAGGATCATTGCCTGATTCCGGATAACGTTGTTGTTTATACTTTTTATGATGAAGTCGCTGATTTCAATGTATACGTAGTGCGCGTTCGAGCCATCTTAAATGTATTACCGGTAATCCGTTCCGCTACCGGGATAGATAGAGATGCACGTATTTTGCGTCGTTAAGAAATCCTGTTTGTTCCTGTAGAAATGTGTAAAGCGCTGAAGACAGACTTTATCTGTCACTTACTTTATGAGGGTTTGGAACCTGTAATACGGCAAATTAAGTGCTTTTTATCTATTTTATCTCTATCTCCGGCTTAATATTTTGTGCAAAGCTATCCCAAAGAAATGGTTTGTAACCGGTGTGATGTAAGGGAGATTCCACACATTTTTACAATATACAGGAGTCTTAGATGCCTTTGGTAGTCTTGAACGCAGGGTGCGTCTCTTTGTTTACAGTAAAATGCAAATCTGTAAAATGTTTTAAATAATTGATATACAAATATTTGTGTTTTTTATTGGTTTTCGTTGTGCTTTTTTGTATAAATAATTAAATTTTTTTTACGGTTTTTCCGGAGAAGTGGAACCTTTAACCAAACGGAATAGAAAAGAGGCTTATGGACGACACGAACCAGACAGACGAAGCGCTGCTCCTTCTTATAAAGGAGGACGATGGCCGTGCTTTCGAGACCATTTACCGCCGGTATTGGAGACAGCTGTTTGTGTACGTTTATCAGCAGATCGGATCCAAAGAAGATACCAAGGAAATCATCCAGGAGCTCATGCTTAGTATCTGGCAGAACCGCGGGAAGTCCGAAATTCTTCATCTCAAGTCCTTTCTCTTTATTTCGGCAAGGAACCTGACGAACAAATACTTCAGGAAGGAGATCAATTTACGGAAGTACAGGGAGTATCAACTGATGCACGAGGTTTTTGAAAGCACGGATGCGGACGAGATTGTGAACGAGAATCAATTGTCAAAGGCCATAGAGATGGCCTTGCAACGGCTTCCGGAAAAAACAGCGGCCATATTCAGGATGAATAAGCTGGACGATGTTTCTGTGAAAAAAATCGCTGTGCAAATGGGGCTGTCAGATCGTGCAGTCGAGTACCATTTGACAAAGTCGATGCGCGTGGTGAGAAAACACCTCCAGAAATTTCTCCATGATAATTGATTACAGGACCACATTCAAAATAAAGATATAATGACAAGAGGGGAATTTGAAAAACTCGCTGAGCGGTATAAAACCGGCGCATGTACCCAGGCGGAGAGGGCACTGGTCGAGAAATGGGTGGAGTCCAATTGCCGGCCTGATGAGCACGGCGCGGTATTTGAGAATGAAGAAGAGGTGCAGGATATAGAGGATGAGTTGTGGGAAAATATCCGGGGAGAAGCGGGATTGAGTCAGCCTGCGGTAAGATGGTGGGCTGCTGCCTGGTGGAAGGCAGGTCTGGCTGCAAGCGTGGCTATAATGGTACTCGTCTATTATTTTTCTGATTCCGGAAGCGGGCAGAAAAAGGAACCGACAATGACCGGACTGCAGACTTTTAATACTTCACTTACCGACTTGCGTATAGTTCTTCCCGACAGCAGCGTGGTCACACTAGGCGAAGGGGCGAGCATCATCACCAGCGAAAGTTATGGGAATGAGACCCGGGCCGTTCGTCTGACGGGAGAAGCTTTTTTCGAAGTAAGGCCCAATCTGAATTTGCCTTTCCTGGTATACAGCGGTGACCTGGTGACAGAAGTACTGGGTACAACTTTCAAAATCAAACCGGAAAAAGGGAAAAAGACCATAGAGGTTTCGGTCGTAGAAGGGAAGGTATCGGTGTATACGGACAACAAAGACCGAAATGAAAGGAAAAGTGGGGTAATCATCCTGCCCAATCAGAAAGTAGTATATGATCCCGAGTTGAAAACCATACGTCACGATCTGGTAGATGAGCCGAAAATGATTGTAAAAAGTCTGCCGGAGAGTGCTTTCAGATTCGATGAGACGTCCGTTGGTACCGTCCTGGACGTGTTGCACGAAGCCTATGGGATGGAGATTGTCGTCAGCAATCCAGAGCTTCGTAACTGTGAATTTACCGGAAATCTGGACGGTTTCGATCTTTTTAAACAGCTTCGATACATATGCGACGCAGTCGACGCTTCCTATGAAGTGAGGGGCGCGACGGTGTTTTTGAAGGGTCGTGGCTGTGACGGATCGCTTTCCGGAAAAATGAACGAATAGTCCGCTTTGAACCAAAAAACTATATCTATGGAAAGATAAGAGCACAGCCCCAAAAAAACCGGCCATGCGTCAACACGGCCGGTCTGTCATGTACAAACTCAAACGTCAATTTGAGTTTACGGCCCCTGAGGGCCGGAGTACACCTGTTTTAGAGTCGATAAACCTTAAAACTTTACTAAAATATGAACAAAAAATTACTGATCCAGCGGTGGGTTTGGAAAATTATGAAAATCACAATACACCAGCTTGTACTTTTCGTGATATTATGCGGGGCTTCGTATGGTTACGATGCCAGTGGGCAGAGTGTACTGGAGAAAAGGATTTCCCTCGACGTGCGAAGCGGGCGTTTGAAAAAGGTACTCGAGTTGATTGAAGCCCAGGCGTCCGTAAGGTTTGTGTACAGTCCTACTTCAATTGATATACGAAAAAAGGTAGATATCACAGCAGAGAGCAAGAAGCTGGAAGTGGTGTTGAAGGAGCTTTTGCTTCCACACTCGATCGGATTTGTCGTTTCTGAGGATAATGTGATTACACTTAGACGGAATGTCCCGTCGCCACCCGCGGAGGGAGCCGAGTTATTGAACGCACCTGACAAAGACAGGAGACTTCAGGGGCGTGTCACAGACGAGAAGGGAGAGCCACTCCCAGGTGTGAACATTTTGATTAAGGGGTCAAAAAAAGGGACAGCGTCTGATGGTCAGGGGAACTATAGCCTTGAATTGGCCGAGCTAGAAGATGTGCTTGTTTTTTCATTTGTCGGCTACGTAAGTCAGGAGCTGAGCGTTGGAAGCAGGTCGAGGATTGATATTTCTCTGAAAGAGGATGAACGAAGTCTGGATGAGTTGGTGGTAGTGGGGTACGGAACAGTAAAAAAGGAGAACGTAACGGGTGCGATTTCAAAACTGAGTGCCGAGAGTCTTTCCAACAGAGCCAACACCACACTGGGAGAGTCCTTTGCGGGGCAGATCTCAGGCATCACGGCCAAACAGCTGAGTGCGCGGCCCGGAGCACAGTTAGATATCGTAATCAGAGGGCAGAGTTCTCTGTCTTCCGCATCTACACCGCTGTACATTGTAGACGGTATCCCAGGTAGCATTGATAATATCAATCCCAATGACATTGAATCCCTTGAGATTTTGAAAGATGCCGCATCTACAGCTATATACGGTGCGCGCGGCGGAAATGGCGTGATACTGGTTACCACCAAACAAGGTAGCAGAGGTAAGCCTGTAATAAGTCTCAATTCCTATTTCGGGATGCAGGAGGCGAACAAGCTGATTGATATGATGGATCGGGACGAGTTTCTTGCCTACAGTATTTGGGGTAAAAATGTGGCCTACATGAAGTTGGGAGGTAAATTGAGTGATCCTATGCAGATGCGCCCGGGCCGGTTACAGTATCCGGATTCCTGGAATAGTCCGGAGTCTTTGCCCGACGTCAACTGGCAGAAGGCCATATTGCAGACGGCCCCTGTCTCGAGTCATCAGATTTCTGTAGCAGGAGGAAATGATCAGGCTACCTTTATGATATCCGGTCATCACTTGCGGCAGGATGGAATTGTAAAGTACTCTCATTTCAATCAGACTAACTTCCGCGTCAATACGCAGTTTAAATTGGCGAAGGATTTTAAAGTGGGATTGAATATTGCTCCTTCCTTTTCCCTGACCAACAACCCTGATGCGGAGGGACATGAAAGCGCTTATCACAGAGCACTTGCCATGCCGCCTATTGTACCCCTACACATGAATACACAATCTAATGGGGTAGTGGAAGGTGCCTTTGCAAATTTTGTGAATCCACTGGAGACACTAAGACAAGTTCGCCAGAATACCAAGAAGAGTTCAATCACCAACAATGTTTGGTTGGAATATGTAGCAGGCAAGTTTAAATTCAGGACTCAGCTGGGTTATAACTACTTCAATTCTTCGAATGATTATTTCAGGCCGGCCGATGTGAACAGGGGAATAAGTATAGGCAGATTCAATGCATCAACAAGCAAACATGTAGTTTGGCAGAATACCGTGGATTATTCGGAAACACTGCTTCCGGGTTTGGAACTTAATTTGCTCGCCGGACAGAGTCTGGAATCCAGAAAAAGTCAGTCGTCATTCCTTAATGCGATCAATTTCCCAAATGATCTGGTGCCCACGCTGAATACCGCTTCTCAGATCACAGGTGCGGGTACCTCCGAGTCCGAGAACAGCATGGCCTCGCTTTTCGGAAGAGCTAATTTCAATGTAAAGGATAAGTATCTGCTTACCTTTAATGTGAGGCGGGATGGTTCGTCCAGGTTTGGGAGAGAAAACAGATGGGGATGGTTCCCGTCTGTGTCGGCGGGCTGGAAAATAGACAGAGAGAACTTCCTTAAAGATGTAGCTTTCATTGACCTTTTAAAAGTACGGGCTTCTATCGGGAAGGGTGGGAGTGATAATATAGGAGACTATTCGAGTGTTCCGTTACTCGGTGTGAGTAATTATAGTTTGAATGGGGTCGTAGTGAGCGGGCTGGTACCGTCGACGCTGGGTAACCCGATGCTGGGCTGGGAAAAAGTGGTTTCACGTGATATAGGTATCGATTTTAACGCTTTTCGTAATCGTTTCCAACTGAGTGTGAATTTGTACAGTAACATCACAACAGATATGTTATTCAACCGTCCGGTTTCACCTATGACCGGTTTTAACAGCACGATCATCAATCTGGGTAAGGTGCGTAACCGTGGATACGAAATAGACATCACAACGGTAAATATTTCGGCGTCGAAACTCAGGTGGGAGTCAAAAGTTAATCTGTCGTCTAATCAGAACAAGGTTTTGAAAATGGATGATTCGGATTCACCTATCAGAATTGCGGGGTATTTCGGAGGGGATACGTACATAACTATGGTAGGCCAGCCGATCGGAAGTTTTTATGGATTCAAGACGAACGGTGTACTTCTTGAAAGTAACTTTGACGGCGAAGGTAAACCTACAGTTCCGGTTTTGCCAGGACAGATCCCGGGAAACGAGCGTATAGTTGATGCAAACAATGATGGTGTAATAGGGGAGGCTGACCGGGTGAGGATGGGAGACAGTCAACCCGACTTCAACTGGGGATTTAGCAACCGGTTTACGTACGGTCCACTTGATTTCAGTTTTCTTGTACACGGTTCTCATGGAGCCATGTTATTTGTTCCCAATCAGGTCTACAACTCCTTTGGACAGGTACAGGGCATGAATTCGACTTCTAACTGGGTAAGATCATGGAAACCATCCAGTTATCCGAACGGACAGGATCCGTTCCCTGATACCAACGTGGATATGTCCTGGGATGGAAAGACTCCTCTGGCTTATTCTATTGGGGGAAGCATTCCGTTTCTTTCCGATCGCTATTTTCACAATGCCTCCTTTGTGAGGTTGAAGAACATATCATTGGGCTATTCTTTCAACACTTCTCTGCTCAACAGAATCGGAATAAACTATGCAAGGATTTTTGTTATGGCCGACAACGTTCACACATGGACAACTTATCCGGGAGTGAACCCTGAAGCCAACGGGCTTTCAGGACAGAGTGATGACGGAGCGCCCGGGGAGGTGGCCAATCCGCTAAAAAACGGGACGGATTGGGGAGCTTATCCGCTGATGAGAAAATACAGTATTGGTATCAATCTGAAATTCTAAAAAGCTGAAATGACTCATTGGCAGATCTGCTTATAGTATGCCTTGAAGCATTCCATGCGACATTTAGAAAATAAAACCGAACTAACACATGAAAAAACAGTCTTTCATTGCGCTGGTCCTGCTATTGGTTGCTGGTTCCTGCGAGCAATACCTCACCAAAAATCCAATTTCCAACTACAATACGGGGAATTTTTATAAAACCCAGACAGACTTTGAGTTGGCGATCAATGGTGTGTATGTAAATCTCAGAGGTGTCGTTTACAACAAAGCGATACTTATGGAGTCAAGGTCGGACAACACCAAAGTGCGGCAAATAGGGAGCGAAAACCAACTTTTCGCACTATTGTCAACATTCGCTGAGACACCTGCCACAGCTGGAATTATAGGCTATTGGACGCATTATTGGAGTATCATTAATCAAAGTAATCTCATATTGGAGAAAATTGACGATGCAGCTTTTGACACGGAACACCTCAGGAATCAGATTAAGGGTGAAGCTTATTTCCTCAGAGGATTTGCCTACTTTGAACTTGGATGGCTTTGGGGAGGAGTACCTATTGTGCAGAAGCAGGCAACACCCCAGGAACTTGCCGCTATCAGGAGAAGTACACAGACAGAAACACTACAGTTTGCCGAAGATAACTTTTTAAAAGCTGTTGAGTTACTTCCCGAGAAGTGGGAGGCTAAATACCTGGGCAAGGCAACGCGTTATGCTGCAAAAGGTTATCTGGCCAGGTTGTATATGTTTCGCTCTGAATTTGCAAAAGCCGAACCCCATCTGGCAGATATCGTCAGTTCCGGGTACTATGGCCTTTTCGACACCTTTGCAGGTGCATTCGATGAGGTAAACGATAATGGGAAGGAACATCTTTTCCAGGTCCAGTATCAATCCGGCGTCGGTGGACATGGGTTGGGTGTGCCGCTAAATATGTTTGGTCAATACCGTCATGAGAATTTTCCTAACGGAGCAGGGCCCGGGCTATTCGTATCGACGGACTTGTTTGATGTTTTTGAATCAGGTGATACCCGAAGGGATTATTCTATTGTTAAGAATCTCTATACCTTGAGCGGCGTGTTCAACTCAACTGATATGATGCCCATAAAGTTTGCACATGGCCTGAATCAAAACAACTTTTTTACCTATGGCTTAAACTTCCCACTTCTCCGATATAGCGACGTGCTTCTGATGTATGCCGAAGTGTTAAATGAAACGGATCAGCAGGGTAATGAAAATATAGGAAAGGGCATCAATTTGGTAAGAGCGAGAGGTTCTCTGAGTCCGGTTAGCGTCACAGGGCTTTCGAAGGTAGAGATCCGCAAAATTATCATGCACGAACGTCGCGTCGAACTTGCGTTTGAAGGGCTTCGGTGGTTCGACCTGCTACGCACAAAGACAGCAAAAGACGTTATGGGGAAATTTCTGACCAGTCCTGAGAATGCAAGTTTGAATGTTCAGATGGGAGAATATCGTACGCTGCTTCCCATACCGCAGGAAGAGATCAATATCAACCCCAACAGAGACTACATGTGGCAAAACCCGGGCTATAATTAGTTGGAAGTAAGCTGATGGAATCCGAATTACAGTAAAATCGCCTCACAGGTACTGATACTCCTGGTAGCTTAGTAATCGGCTGTTTAGCGGGGTCCCTCCCCGTGTGCATGGCGGTGCCGCATAACTAAAAGATCCCTCCCCGAAGGGCGGATGAAACGTGAATTACATCGCGTGAAAGTGCGCCCTTCTATAAGGAACGCACGTCTGTCAAGGGATGAAATGACGGCTAAATATTTTTTACGGTATAGGCATCATAGGCTTGAATGGTCTTCCGGAGGTATGCAGCGTCCTATGTTAGGCTTCACCTGAAATGATCTGAGGCCTTGTTACTGAGGCCCGGTAGCCCGAGACTTAGGATAAGCCAGGTATAAATGAATTAACCCAAAGAATTTTAAAAAAAAATGAAAGGAAACAGAAGGAGTTTTATATCAAAAAGTATACTAGGGGGGCTTTCCCTGGGAGTAGCATCAAATGAGGTATTTCCATCAGTGATAGACGGCACCGATGTCCGACCGATAGCCGGAGATGCAAAGTACAAACAGGAATTTTTCAAAAGCATACAAATTTCGTATGAAGGAGGAAAAGATGAGACGCTGGACAGATATGTAGCCATCTTTCAGCGTGTTTTTCAGGAGAAATCCGGCTTGAAATCAAACGCATCGCCGGGTGCTACGTTAAAGATCAAATTGGCTGTCTTCCCAAAATCTCTTCCGGAACAATCCTACCGCATTTCCTATGTCGGTCAGGATGAGATTCATATATCTTCCGGTGATAAAAACGGTATTCTTTATGGAATAGGTAAACTTCTTCATTCTTCCGTAATAAATCAACATGGCCTAATGCCAAATGGCAAAAATATGGTAAGCAGTCCCGACAAGCCGCTCAGGGCCATTTACTTCGCTACGCATTTTTTTAACTTTTACCACGTGGCGCCTATCGAAAAAGTTAAGACTTACATAGAGGATCTTGCGCTATGGGGCTACAACCATCTGGTGTTATGGTTTGATATGCATCATTACAAAGGTATTGACGACCCGGATGCACAGAAAATGCTTGATAGACTGGCCGAACTTTACAAGGCAGGAATGTCCGTGGGAATGCGGCCTTTTTGTGCGGTATTGGCAAATGAGGGGTATGACAGCACACCAAATCACCTGAAGTCAACACCGACAGGGCGATCTCATTACGGCGTTGAGATTTGTCCTTCGAAGAAAGAAGGAGAGAAGTTAATATTAGACAACATAAGGGGAGAGTTTGAAGCTTTCAGAAAAAGAGGCGTCGAATTTGACTTGTTGAGTCTGTGGCCCTACGACCAGGGAGGTTGTGCTTGCGAAAAGTGTAGCCCCTGGGGAGGAAATGGCTTTATCTCTATTTCAAAAAGCGTGACGATGGAGTTGAGAAAGCAATTTCCGGATCTGAAAATAAGCCTTTCTACCTGGTTACTCGACTATGGTAGAGAGCAGGGCGAATGGAAGTTACTTGCCGAATATTTTAAGAAGGAAAAGCCGAAATGGATCAATTACCTGCTTGCCGATTCTCACGATACCTATCCTGAGTATCTTCTGAAAAACCCGGTCCCAGGTAACCTGCCATTGACTAATTTTCCGGAGATCAGTATGTGGGAGCAATGGCCATGGGGAGGCTTTGGGGCAAGCCCGCTGCCCGATAGATTTCAGGAACTCTGGAACAGTGTAAAGGTAAAGGTTGCGGGAGGCTGGCCTTATTCGGAAGGAATATTTGAAGATATTAATAAGGTGATCTATGCCCGGTTTTATTGGGATGAAAATGCTCAGGTTAAGGATATAATGGAAGAGTACATCTCTTTTGAGTATGGCCAAGGCTTTTCAGGCGAAATTCTTGAAGTCATTAAGATTCTGGAAAAAAATCACGGGCTTTCGACATACACCTGGTATACGAAGCCGGATTATGGCAAAGTTGACGTTCCATCTACGGATGCGGGGTCAGAAAAAGCGTACCGGATGGTCCGAGAAGTGGACAGGAGAATGCCCGCGCATATAAAAAAGTCCTGGCGATGGCGCATTCTATTCCTTCGTGCCATGATGGATTATGAGCTTCGTATCTCAAAAGGAAAAGTGTCTCCTCCGGTAGAGGCAGGTTTCCGGGAATTACATAATATGTATTATGTCCGGGGAGGAGAAGGTAGTCACAGAGTTAGTCCTCCAATCAACAATGGGGCCGCTTATCGTAACGTATCGAATAAGGATAGAAAAGTTGACGGCGGATTACGGGCGGTTGACTGACCCGACATTCAAATTCTTGGTTTAAAGAGATTTATTTAACTAAGCATTACAAAAATGAAGCAGGCATTGATCACCGGTGGGGCTGGTGATATAGGGCAGGCGATTTGCCATTTATTTTTAAAAAAAGGGTACAAAGTATTTATATACGATCTCGCGGAGTCGGAAGGTTTACGAAAAACCCAGGAACTGAACCAGAAATACGGTGATGGGGCAGCCATATTTCTACCGGGGGATTTGTCCGATATCGGAGTTTTACACGAGCAGGTCGAAGGTTTTTTGCAAACCTATGGCTCATTCGAAGTGCTTGTAAATAATGCTGCCGTCGACACACTTGGGGGGCTGGCAGAAACATCTGTTGAGGAATTCCTGTTGACGCAACGCATAAATGCAGAGGCTGCGTATATACTATGCCGGGCATTACTCCCGGGCATGAAAACGAGCGGTGGGGGACAGGTTGTAAATATACTTAGTATCATCCTTAGTGGAGGATGGGAGAACAGGGCTCCGTATGCTATGTCAAAGGGAGCTTTGTTGGGTCTCACCCGGTCCCTAGCGAGAGAACTGGGCCCTTTCAATATACGGGTGAATGCTGTAAGCCCGGGTGCTATACCGACAGCTATGGAGCGTAAGTTCTGGAAAGACGATCGCTCTGAGCTTGATACTCAGATCCTCGCCAGACAGTCACTTAAATTCAGGGCCACGCCAGAGGACGTTGCCAATGCTGTATACTTTTTAATTTCCCCGGAAAGTCGCTTCGTTACAGGGCATGAACTGCATGTTAACGGTGGCTGGTATATGGGTTAATCTTATTATAACCAGGATGTCTTTATTGAAAATTACAAAAATCGAAACGATCAGCCAGTCTCATTTACTCATGCTTCGTGTGCATACCAACGAAGGAGTGATAGGCAACGGAGAAACCTACTATGCTCCGCAAGCAGTCGCATCCATTTTGCATGACTGGATGTCGGACCGTCTTTTGGGAGATACACCATTGGATATTGAACGGCACTGGCGTTTCTTTTATGAGCGCTTTATCAACTTTGGAGGTCGCGGGGCCGAATTACGTGCATTGTCAGCACTGGATCTGTGTCTATGGGATATTCTTGGTCAGATATGCGGTGTCCCTGTATGGCAATTACTGGGTGGAAAAACAAGGGATAGAATTCCTGTGTACAACAGTGCAGGAGGGACTAGTTATGGCATACCATCTCCCAATGAAGCGCGTCAGGAAAGGGAAGTGCTCTTATGGCCGGGATACGGAAGTAGTGGTTTTGACGGTCCGTTGGAGGACAATTGGGCGAGTATCCATCGGCCCGTGGAATATGCAAAGGAGTTGTTGAGAGACGGCTACAAGGGAATGAAAGTATGGCTTCTTGACCCTCTCGCGCATCAATCCGGCGGGGCGATGTATCTGTCCTGGAATGACTTGAAAAAGGCCCTTAGACCTCTGTTTGCTATTCGTGAGGAAGTAGGATATGACCTGGAAATCATGTTGGACGGGCATGGCTTTTTTCAATGGCCGGCGGCCATGCGTATTGCTGAAGTAATGCGCGACATCAAACCACTCTGGATGGAGGATGTTCTGCGTGTAGACAACGTAGATTTGCTGAAGAAGTTTCACGAGCGCGCCGGCGTTCCAGTTGCAGTAAGCGAGATGTTTACCACGAGAGAGGACTATCGGAATGTGCTTGAAAAACAGGCTGCTGATTACATCATGATTGACCCGACCTGGGTTGGCGGGATTTCGGAAACCAGGAGAATCTCCGAAATGGCAATTCCTTACAATATCCCGGTGACAATGCATGACTGTACGCCGGAGTAGCCTGTCCGAACGTGGTGTTCCAGGAGAGTGTCCGGGCACATCTTAAAATGGTTTATGAAAAATTAATCGACCAAAGTATAGAAGTGGATCATGGTCATATAGCCGCACCGAAGGGCCCTGGCCTCGGAGCAGCCTGGTTGCCGGCGTTGTTTTCTTCCAAACATCCTAATTACCGCGTTTCTCAATTATAAATTATGTACCCCACAATCAATACCGAGCGATCCGGTCAGCTGTATGAACGGGCATGTCAGATTATTCCCGATGGTGTTTCAAGCTCCATGCGTAAGAATGTTAAACCTATTCTTTTTTTTGACAGGGCCGATGGACCCTACTTTTATGACGTTGACGGCAATCGCTATCTGGATTATACACTGGCGTGGGGACCTCTCATCGCAGGAAGTAATCATCCTGCAATAAATCAGGCGGTTATCTCTCAACTCAGCAATGGATACACCTTTGGAGGACAGCATCTGCTCGAAACGGAACTTGCAGAGCGGCTCGTAGCTCTACTACGGGGTGTTGAACAAATCCTTTTCTGTAATACCGGAACAGAGGCTGTTCAGGGAGCCATACGCATAGCCAGAGCCAATACTGGGCGAAAGAAAATCGTTAAATTCGAAGGGCACTATCATGGATGGTTGAACAATATTCTTGTGAGTTACAAGCCGTCCGCGTCTCAGCTTGGTGTGCCTGTGGCTACGTGCGGCGGTCAGCCGGCATCCGAGTTCTCCGACACACTCGTACTTCCCTGGAATGATTTGAATGCACTGGAAAATATGTTTCGAAGATATCCGGAAGAAATTGCCTGTGTGATTACTGAACCCATACTTGCCAATTCCGGTTGCTGCATGCCTGAAGATGGCTTTCTTTCGGGTTTGATAACGTTATGTCAGGAATATGGAG
Organism: uncultured Cytophagales bacterium; assembly: GCA_964488435.1. Lineage (GTDB taxonomy): Bacteria > Bacteroidota > Bacteroidia > Cytophagales > Spirosomataceae > JBEBSO01. The sequence goes on from CAZAVR010000061.1 coordinate 12,443, forward strand.
CATTGTCCATATTTGATGAAGTGATAACCGGTTTCAGGATTGCGCTCGGTGGCGCAAGGACTTATTTTCAGGAGCTTCCGGATCTGTCAGTTTACGCCAAGGCTATTGCCGGGGGCTTTACCATGGCGGCGATCGGTGGTAGAAAGAGTGTTTTTGAGGTGCTTAGAAAAAGAGAAACTATTCATGCTGGAACTTACAATGGTTCTCCTATCAACCTCGCTGCTGCATCGGCTACTATTGATATTTTGTCCGCCGAAGGACAGTTTGATGTACTCCACATTTTTGGATATGCAGTTCGCAGGCATATAGAAGAAGAGGCGAAATTAAATGGCTATCAACTGGTTACTTCAGGATTAGGATCTGTCTTTAGCCTCCATTTCGGTTTGGATAAATTGCCCCTCAATTATGCAGATACGCTTGGTGCCGACTTGTCATTTCTTGAAAGTTTCCGTATCGCAATGCTTAACGAAGGCATACTGCTTTTGCCGGATGGCCGATGGTACGTGGGTGTTATGCATGGCGACTCCGAGCTAAAGAGGACGAAACAAGCAATAACCAATGCCTTCAGGGCAATGAAACGGAACGGATGAAATAGACATACGTTCGTGCCGGAATGAAATCCTATGCGCTCCGGAAATTCAAATTTATATATATCAGCCACCAATTTCTTTTTAGATGAATTCAATTATAAAGCGGAGGTTTTCGAATCTCCCCGCAGCCTTTTTCTTTGCCATTGCGGCAATTACTTCAAATGCACAGGGACAAAAAGCTTCCAGGGTGCTGGATTTGGGAGCTGGAATTAGCCTGGAAGTAATGCATATCCCGCCTGGAGATTTCAAGATGGGCAGTAGCGCTGAGGAGAAAGCGTGGGCGACGGGCATAGAGGGAGGAGCTGCACCGGGGACAGAGCGGGAATCTTATGAAGGGAAACATCCGCGGCAAATGCGTGTGAAAAACGAGTTC
>CAZAVR010000062.1:0-10776 GCA_964488435.1 uncultured Cytophagales bacterium
TGGTTAAGAAATACCTGGGATCAGTGGTACCTCCTAAGGATAACTTCTACGCTGCTTTGAATTCGGCTGTATTTTCTGACGGGTCGTTCGTCTACATCCCCAAAGGCGTACGGTGCCCTATGGAGCTTTCCACTTATTTCCGGATCAATGCAGCCGGAACCGGCCAGTTTGAGCGTACACTGATCATAGCTGACGAGGGAGCTTATGTGAGTTATCTGGAAGGCTGTACAGCCCCTATGCGGGATGAGCACCAGCTCCATGCTGCTGTGGTAGAGATTTTTGCGCAGGAGAGAGCAGAGGTAAAATATTCGACTGTTCAAAACTGGTATCCCGGAGACAAAGACGGTAAAGGTGGGGTCTACAATTTCGTTACCAAGCGTGGAATATGTGAAGGAGCCTTTTCCAAGATCTCCTGGACGCAGGTAGAAACCGGATCGGCAATTACCTGGAAGTATCCTTCCGTGATTTTGAAGGGAGATAATTCTATAGGAGAGTTTTATTCCGTAGCCGTGACGAATCACATGCAACAGGCGGATACCGGTACTAAGATGATTCATATCGGCAGCAACACCAAAAGCAGGATTGTGTCCAAAGGTATTTCGGCCGGTAAGAGCCAGAATTCTTACCGGGGATTGGTAGAGGTTTTCAAACGGTCGCAGAACGCCAGGAATTTTTCCCAATGCGATTCGCTTCTGCTGGGTGACAAATGTGGTGCGCACACCTTTCCCTATATAGAGGTGAGTAATCCATCGGCCACAGTAGAGCATGAGGCAACTACTTCCAAGATCGGTGAGGACATTCTTTTTTATTGTAATCAGCGGGGAATTCCTACGGAGCAGGCTGTTGCGTTGATTATAAACGGATACGCGAAGGAAGTATTAAACCAGCTTCCTATGGAGTTTGCTGTGGAAGCTCAGAAACTGCTGGCAATCAGTCTTGAGGGAAGTGTAGGTTGATTTTTGAGGATTAGTTTTTCCTTAGATTTGTTTAAAGCCTTTGACATTTTCAAGGGCTTTTTGTTTTTTGTATATTCTCCGATATTTGAGATTACAAAATGGATTTTTTTAATAGTAAGCTTACCTGCTAAAAACCGACTTTCAGTATGAATCATGTACCCCATCTTATAACGGACCTCGCTCTGATCCTGGGCGCTGCCGGCGTCACCACCATTATTTTTAAATGGTTAAAGCAGCCGCTGGTCTTAGGTTATATTTTGGCGGGGTTGTTGGTGGGACCCAGTGTAACCCTGTTTCCAACGGTACTTGATAACGAATCTATCGACATTTGGGCGCACATAGGTGTTATTTTTCTTCTGTTCGGTTTGGGGCTGGAATTTAGTTTTAAAAAACTGATGCGTGTGGGTGGAGCCGCTTCCATTACTGCTTTCGTGGAGATTATCGTGGTGGTGGTTGCGGGGTATTATCTGGGAAAGCTCATGAACTGGAGTACCATGGACAGTATTTTCCTGGGGGGGCTTTTGGCCAGTTCTTCTACGACTATCATTATTCGGGCTTTCGATGAATTGGGGGTAAAGTCCAAAAAGTTTGCACGTATTGTGTTCGGGGTGCTGGTGGTGGAGGATATCGTAGTGATCTTGCTGATGGTGTTACTTTCTACTATGGCTGTAAGTAAGGAAATAGAAGGGGAACAGCTGTTTTTTACAGTGGGTAAGCTTCTGTTTTTTCTTGTTCTCTGGTTTATCATGGGTATTTTCCTGCTCCCTTCCATACTCAAAAAGTTAAAGAATCACCTGGACGATGAAATGCTTCTGGTGGTTTCCATAGCCCTGTGCCTTTTTATGGTTACGGTTGCGACTACCGTAGGCTTCTCGGCCGAATTGGGTGCATTCATCATGGGGTCAATTTTTGCGGAGACCACGGCTGCCGAGAAAATAGAGCACATCATGAAGCCCGTAAAGGACTTGTTCGGCGCTATCTTTTTTGTGTCGGTAGGAATGATGATTGATCTGAATACCATCTGGGAGTATCGTGTTCCGTGATTTTGAAGGGAGATAATTCTATAGGAGAGTTTTATTCCGTAGCCGTGACGAATCACATGCAACAGGCGGATACCGGTACTAAGATGATTCATATCGGCAGCAACACCAAAAGCAGGATTGTGTCCAAAGGTATTTCGGCCGGTAAGAGCCAGAATTCTTACCGGGGATTGGTAGAGGTTTTCAAACGGTCGCAGAACGCCAGGAATTTTTCCCAATGCGATTCGCTTCTGCTGGGTGACAAATGTGGTGCGCACACCTTTCCCTATATAGAGGTGAGTAATCCATCGGCCACAGTAGAGCATGAGGCAACTACTTCCAAGATCGGTGAGGACATTCTTTTTTATTGTAATCAGCGGGGAATTCCTACGGAGCAGGCTGTTGCGTTGATTATAAACGGATACGCGAAGGAAGTATTAAACCAGCTTCCTATGGAGTTTGCTGTGGAAGCTCAGAAACTGCTGGCAATCAGTCTTGAGGGAAGTGTAGGTTGATTTTTGAGGATTAGTTTTTCCTTAGATTTGTTTAAAGCCTTTGACATTTTCAAGGGCTTTTTGTTTTTTGTATATTCTCCGATATTTGAGATTACAAAATGGATTTTTTTAATAGTAAGCTTACCTGCTAAAAACCGACTTTCAGTATGAATCATGTACCCCATCTTATAACGGACCTCGCTCTGATCCTGGGCGCTGCCGGCGTCACCACCATTATTTTTAAATGGTTAAAGCAGCCGCTGGTCTTAGGTTATATTTTGGCGGGGTTGTTGGTGGGACCCAGTGTAACCCTGTTTCCAACGGTACTTGATAACGAATCTATCGACATTTGGGCGCACATAGGTGTTATTTTTCTTCTGTTCGGTTTGGGGCTGGAATTTAGTTTTAAAAAACTGATGCGTGTGGGTGGAGCCGCTTCCATTACTGCTTTCGTGGAGATTATCGTGGTGGTGGTTGCGGGGTATTATCTGGGAAAGCTCATGAACTGGAGTACCATGGACAGTATTTTCCTGGGGGGGCTTTTGGCCAGTTCTTCTACGACTATCATTATTCGGGCTTTCGATGAATTGGGGGTAAAGTCCAAAAAGTTTGCACGTATTGTGTTCGGGGTGCTGGTGGTGGAGGATATCGTAGTGATCTTGCTGATGGTGTTACTTTCTACTATGGCTGTAAGTAAGGAAATAGAAGGGGAACAGCTGTTTTTTACAGTGGGTAAGCTTCTGTTTTTTCTTGTTCTCTGGTTTATCATGGGTATTTTCCTGCTCCCTTCCATACTCAAAAAGTTAAAGAATCACCTGGACGATGAAATGCTTCTGGTGGTTTCCATAGCCCTGTGCCTTTTTATGGTTACGGTTGCGACTACCGTAGGCTTCTCGGCCGAATTGGGTGCATTCATCATGGGGTCAATTTTTGCGGAGACCACGGCTGCCGAGAAAATAGAGCACATCATGAAGCCCGTAAAGGACTTGTTCGGCGCTATCTTTTTTGTGTCGGTAGGAATGATGATTGATCTGAATACCATCTGGGAGTATCGTGTTCCGGTAGTTCTGGTTTCGCTGCTTACTATTTTCGGAAAGCTTTTCAGCACGTCATTCGGTGCTCTACTGTCCGGGCAGCCCCTGAAGCAGTCTGTTCAGGTCGGTATGAGTATGGCGCAGATCGGGGAATTTGCATTTATTATTGCCACCCTGGGTATTACACTTGGAGTGACCAGTGACTTCCTGTTTCCTGTGGCAGTGGGAGCTTCTGCGATTACGACTTTTACCACCCCTTATATGATCAAATTTTCGGAACCGTTTTACCATCTTCTTATTAAGATATTGCCGAGGCGACTGCTGCAAATCATAGAGAAGTATTCTGCGAGTTCTCAAAATATTGAGGCGACCACTGAGTGGAATATTGTACTCCGTTCCTATATGACTATTATAGCTACCAATAGCGTCATCATATTTGCCATTGAGATATTTTCGGTCAACTTTTTGCTTCCCTGGTTTAAATCTAATTTTGAGCTTGATACAGTTACGTCTGCGGGGCTGGTTATTGTGACGCTACTAGCCAGTGCGCCGTTTTTGTGGGCGCTGGTGATAAAAAAGCCCAACAGTACTGCTTATAAGGAGCTATGGGTAAATAATAAATTTAACCGGGGGCCGTTGCTGGCTATTGAAGTGTTGCGACTGATCATCGGCGTAGGGTTGATAGGCTATCTTTTGGATCGCGTGTTCTCCGGAACGGTTTCCATCCTGATCATTATTCCTGTGGTGATGTTGGTCTTATACTTATTTTCAAAGCGTATTCAGCTTTTTTACCAGAGAATAGAGTCCCGTTTTATTACCAATCTGCATATCAGGGAGGCTGCGGAACAGAAGGCCAATCATACCTATGGATTGTCGCCCTGGGACGCACATATCACAGAATTCAAGGTGCACCCGTTGGCTCCCTACATTAATGTATCCCTGATGAATCTGGCGTGGCGTGAGCAGTATGGAGTCAATATTGCCCTCATAAAGAGAGGCGAGAAGTTGATCTATGCTCCGGGGCGTACGGAGGTACTTCTCCCTCACGATAAGATAAGCATAATAGGCACCGATGAGCAGCTTCTTTATTTCAAGCCTATTGTAGAAAGTCATGAGGTCGTAAACGCGAGTGAAAGCGAGGGGAACGCCATCAGTTTGCAGAAGATTCTTGTAGACGAACACACCAAGCTGAAGGGATTGCGTATTGACCAGTCAGGTATCAGGGAAAAGACGAACGGATTGGTGGTAGGAATTGAAAGAGGGGGCGACCGTATATTGAATCCCGGGTCGACAGAAGTATTGCAATGGGAGGATATCGTATGGATCGTCGGCGACCGGAAGAAGATTCAGCTTCTTACTAAGAAAGCAGAGTAGAAAATCAAGTGTGCTTACCTGGGTAACCTTCCCTGCAGCCCGCCGGTATGTACAGCCACTATCCTGGTGCCTGAAGCAAAATAGCCCTTCGCAATGAGGTCATATAATCCCCAAAACATTTTTGCGGTATAGACTTGTTCGAGCGGTATTGATGTTCTGATTTCAAATTCGGACATGAACTTCAGCAAGGCAGGTGTGTGTCTGGCGTATCCACCAAAATGGTAATTTGTCTGAAGGTCAAGTAGTCCCCCGGCGGTTGCAGTATCGGGTGGCAATAACTTTTCAATGTCTGCTTTAAGGAATTGTCCGTTTTTTAGCGCAGAGAAGGCGATCACTTTTTGGCCTGCCGAGAGCAGACCGGCTGCTGTTCCGCCCGTGCCGGCTGCGACAGCGAAGTAGTCAGGTCCCCTTTTAAGTTGAAGGCATACTTCGTCAGCCAGCTCTTCCACACCTTTTAGTGCATGGATGTTGCTCCCCCCCTCCGGAACGACAAAGCTATTTGTCTGCTCTGCCAGTTGCCGTACCCGCGGGGAAGCGTCTTTCAGCCTGTATTCCTCGCGATCGATAAAGACGAGCTTCATGCCCGACCGGTAACAAAATGCCAGTCCGGGAGACGAATTTTCTGATAATTCCTGTCCCCTCACGATCCCTATTGTTTTGAATCCGCCCAGATTCCCGGCTGCGGCGAGGGCATACAGATGATTGGAATAGGCTCCTCCAAAGGTCAGTAATGTTTTCTTTTGCAGTCTTTCAGCTTCAATAAAATTGTATTTGAGCTTTCTCCATTTATTGCCGGAGATATCCGGGTGAATAAGGTCATCCCTTTTGACCCATAGAGAAACGCCGGCATTGGTCAGCAGAGGGTCATGGATGGCCTCCAGCGGTGTAATCGTATTTTGTGCAAAGAGGAAGTTCATGCTCAGGTTTAAGAGGGGTATTCAACCTCTGCTCCGGTTTCACGATGTGACCTGGCCTCCCATATCCTTTTCCATCCTTCCTGCATGAATCCTGTTCCATATCCTACAAGCTGGATAAACGAAGCAATCACACTCATCACCCCTATTTTGATATTCCCGGTCTGCCGGACTGCGTCGACCAGGATGAGCACAAAATAGAATAGCAAAAATCCGGCTCCCAGCAGGAATAACGGCTTGAAAATAAAAAAGAGGGCTATAACTGCAACCACGCCCAGTGTGAAGAACATAGGAAAACAGTGAACCAGTTTTAATTCAAGAGGGAAGAAACGGGCAATATTGATCCGAGCCCGGCCAAAGAACCTGAGCTGCCTGAAAAACTGAGCGAAACTGGTGCGACGTTTGTGATAAATAAAAGCTTCCGGGATCAGCGCAGATTTGAAACCCATTTGCAGCGCAGTAATGCTAAAAATAATGTCTTCGCCCATACGGCTGATCTGAAACCCACCTGTTTTCTCCCAAACCTTCCGCGAAAGCCCCATGTTAAAACTTCTCGGATGAAAGGTCCCGCCGAGATTGTTGGCTTTCCCTCTGATTCCTCCGGTTGTGAAAACCGAAGTCATAGCGTAGCTGATGGCTTTTTGAACAGGTGTGAAATCAGGATGATCCGTGTCAGGTCCTCCATAGAAATCGATATGTCCCGATTGAAGGTGTTGGTGAACGATGTCGAGATAGTTGTTCTCAAGTAAAGCATCAGAGTCAAGGAGAATGAAAAAATCTCCGGAGGCTCTTTCAAACCCGTAGTTTCTCGCATATCCCTGACCACTGTTTTCTTTGTAGAAATAGCGGATATCAAGTAATCCCATGAAGGAGTCCGCTACCTTATCGGCACGTACTACAGAGCCGTCTTCTACGATGACCACTTCGAAATCCTTATAAGTTTGCAGAGAAAGACATTGCAAAAGCTCCTTCAGTTCGTCGGGGCGGTTATAAACCGGTATGATGATGGAGTAGTGCGGCATGATTCTACTTACATTTTTTTGCAGGTTTCTATAAGCGATTCTTCGTTTGCTTTCAGAATGGACTCAATATGTTTTTTTTCAAGCGCGATAGAGAAAAACAGGCTTTCAAACTGGGACGGAGCGAGATAAATTCCTCTGTTCAACATCGCATGAAAGTACCGACCGAACATTTTTAGATCGGAGGTTTTGGCACTGGCAAAGTCGGTTACAGGTTGGCGGGTGAAAAACAGGGTTAACATGGATCCGATATGGTTGATCGTGAAATCGAGTCCCAGCTTTTCGTTGGTTTTTTTTAGCCCGTCAGCAAGTTCTGCTCCGATCGCATCCAACTGCTGGTATACGACGGGGGTTTCGTTGAGGTATTCAAGCATCGCCAGGCCGGCGGACATAGCAATAGGGTTTCCCGACAGTGTTCCGGCCTGATAAACCGGGCCTTGCGGAGATACGTAATCCATGATTTCTTTTTTTCCGCCATAAGCGCCCACAGGCATTCCGCCTCCGATGATTTTTCCCAGAGTGGTGAGGTCGGGAAGTACACCAAACCGTTCCTGTGCTCCACCTCTGGAGAGGCGGAAGCCGGTCATTACTTCATCGAATATGAGTAAAATTCCTTCTTTGTCACAAAGTGCACGTAGTGCTGCCAGGAATCCTTCTGCCGGTAATACACAACCCATGTTCCCTGCGACGGGTTCTATGATAACAGCAGCTATCTGTCCCTTGTTGTTGTCCACCAGTTCGTTGAGTGCAGCGAGGTCATTGTATGGAGTTGTGAGCGTGTCAAGCGCCGTGCCGCGTGTAACTCCCGGGCTGTCCGGGTTTCCGAATGTAGCGGCTCCACTTCCTGCAGCAATAAGGAAGCTGTCTCCGTGGCCGTGATAACACCCTTCGAATTTCACAACCTTGTCTCTTCCGGTAAAGCCGCGAGCCAGCCGGATCGCTGACATGGTTGCCTCTGTCCCCGAATTGACCATCCTTATTTTTTCGATGGATGGCACCATGTCGACGATGAGTTCCGCAATCCGGACTTCTTTTCGGGTAGGTGCTCCGAATGAAAAAGAATGATGAATGGCATCAAATACCGCTTTTTCTATGCGTTCGTGTGCATGTCCCAGCACCATTGGTCCCCAGGAGTTGATGAGTTCGATATATTGATTGTCGTCTTCGTCAGTGACGTAGGGGCCTTTTGCAGATTTGATAAATACCGGGGATCCTCCCACAGCTTTAAATGCTCTCACAGGCGAATTAACCCCGCCCGGGATATATTGCAGAGCTTTCTCGAAAAGTTGTTTGCTGGTATTGTGATTCATATCGGTCGTTTTCGATAGCGATTGTTTCTGATATTGAAGCGGGAAGGGGGTGCTGGTATGGTCGTCTTAATATTTAACCCATCCGCCGTCGTACTTGAGGATCGAATTGAGCTGGTTATCCCTGGAACTTGTGAAGTCAAATCCTGTCAGTAGAAAATCGTCCTCTTCATATCGCCTGAGTGTCACACCGGTGATTGGATTGCGGCCATATTTCTCAAGCATGCGGACAAAGAAGGTCAGGTGATCATAACCCTGTACCGCGTAAATGGAAGGGAGGGTATTTGCGAAATTCCAGAACCGTTGCTGAAAATCTACTACGCTGGCTTTGTTCAGATTCAGGTCTTCGGTTTCTACCAGATAGAGCTTTTTTCCATAATGCCCGGGTTTGATCCTGGGGAAATCGAAACTTATGGATGTTGCAAGCACCGGGATGTCAGAAAGATGTTTCTCTGAAAGGGCGGCCATGAGGCTCGGACCGGATTTGGTGTCTGAAGAGAAAAGCAGGATATGTGCCGGTTTGGCAGGTATTTCGGGGACTTTGCCCGACGGCGTATCACTGTTGCTATTGAATTTTATCTTGTCCAGTACTTTGCCGCCGTTTTTCTGAAGTTCCTTTTCGTAAATAGCAGCCATGAGCGAGTCCTTTGGCGTATTGCCATAGAAAATCAAGGCAGAAGATGCCGAGGAAATATCTTTGGCTACTTTTAATATCTGGCTTACCTGCGTTTCCAGCGAAGGATGCGTAAGGAAAAGATACCTGGATTGGTCAAGCAGACTGCCGTCCGTTGAAAGGGGGTTGACCATCAGAACCTTGTTTTTTTCTGAAAAGTCTTTAGCCATTTCAATGGTCTTCTGATAAAGAGGCCCGATAAGCAAATCGGTTTGCATAAAAGCTTCATTTTTTATCAGTTCTTTCATGGGCGTCTCTTCGTTTCCTATGTCATAGGCTTGAAGGTTGATTTTTAAGCCTTCAGATTGAAGTTTGGCCGCGGCCACCTGTAGTCCCTGATAGTAATCATAAGCAAACTGGTTGGATCTGCTTCTGCTGGTATTTGAAAACTCCTGCAATCGGAAGGGCATCAGCACCGACACCGTGATTCCCTGACTTTTAAGGTCTTTCGCCAGGTCCGGCTTGGTCGCTTTATTTTTTTTGGAAAGATCTTCCTGTTGCTGGACCTTGATGTCGAATCGCTTGATGAGGCTTGCCGATAGGGCGAGGTCGTCGTCACCGGCGGTGGCAGATTCAATGATACGCGCTACGAGGCATTCAGCCACTACTCTATCCTGTGGATATTGCTTCTGAAGATTTTTAAGGTCCTGAAGGTTGGTGATCTTGCTCACAAAACTCTGTTTGAGCCCTTGTATGTCCCGGGCAAAATTTTTGCCGACTACTTTGTTCAGAAACTCGATGCCTTTGAGCGCGTAGCCGGCGGAAAGATTATTGGCACCCAACAGGTAATTTACTTCGTCTTTCTTCCAGGAAGGAAACCGGCTTTGCAATTGTTTCAGCATACTCACACTCTCATTGTACTTTTTAAGGTGGTACATGGAAAGTGCATAATAATAGTGTGCCGAAGCGCTATATCTCTGATCTGATCCTTCCCGGGTGAGCGGCGCGAACAATTTGGCCGCCGGGTCATACTGCCTGCTTTTGAAACGCTCCAATCCCTGTTGATAGGAGCTTTCAGGAGTTGCTGTCTTTTTGTTCTGCGCGATAACTATACCGGGCAGAACAAAAGTCATCAATAAGAGAACACGCAGTAGAAACATGTGTATGGTAAGCGATTATTTTTTCTTTCCCTGGCGTTTATCCAGTTCTTCCTGTTTTTTGCGAGCTTCATCTGCTGCCTGAAGGGACTTCTCCAGGTATTTCTGGAACTTGGATTGCTGCTTAGGTTTATCGGTATTTTTCTTTTTATTCTCTTCCAGTACTTTACGTATTTTGTCTTCGTCTACAAAACGCCGAATGACGAGCTGTTGCGCGATGGTCACGATGTTAGACACAAAATAATAAAAGGTGAGTCCGGCAGGGAAAGAGTTCAGTACAAACATGAACATGACAGGCATAATATAGCTCATGAGTTTCATGTTTACAGGTCCTGGCTGCGTAGGCGTCATCTGGTTATTATAGTACGCATAGGCGATACTGGACAGCGTCATAAACAGCGTAAAAAGACTGATATGGTTGCCGTAAAATGGGATCGTAAAGGGCAGTTTCAGGAAAGAGTCGTAGGTAGACAAGTCACTTGCCCATAAAAAGGGCTGTTGCCTGAGCTCTATGAGATTTGGAAAAAGGAAGAAAAGAGAAAGCAGGATGGGCATGGTCGCAAGTACCGGTATACATCCGCTGAAAGGGCTGACACCGACTTCCTGGTAGAGCTTCATCTGGTCCTGCTGCTGTTTAGCCATATCATCAGGATTCTTCTTTTTAATTTCTTCAAGCTCGGGCGCCAATAGTCTCATTTTGGCCATGCTGATATACGATTTGTAAGTCAGCGGAGTAAGCAGAAGCTTAATGATCACTACCAGAAGAATAATCAGCAGCCCGTAGTTCGATATAAACTGCTCCAATAGATTAAAGAGCGGAACCAGCACATATTTGTTAACGGGCTTCAGGAAAGCATATCCCAGGTATACATTTTCTTCAAAGTTCTCG
>CAZAVR010000062.1:10786-13387 GCA_964488435.1 uncultured Cytophagales bacterium
TCGGCCTTGACGGTTTTTACCAGATGGTAATCGTTGGGGCCGAAGAAATACCGGAAGCCGGCGTTACCCTGATGTATGGCTGTGACGGGAATAGAGGCGTTTACCTCCATGGTTTTGACCACTGATTCATCCAAATTGTTGGGATAGGCTTTTACAACAGTATTACTTAGTGGTGTTTTTTCAGAGATAAGTCCGGCAAGAAAGTACTTTTGCTTCAGCATGAACCATTTTACAGGTTTCTCCGCCTTTTCATCTATGTCGCTGCCTACGCTGGGGCTATTGAACTCGTCCGTCTGATAATTGATGGTGACGGATTTCCGGTTTTCGGCGATGTCGTTTTCCAACTGGAGGAAGTCGTTTTTCCAATGATATGAAAGCGCTTTGTCAGACTGTCCTACGCCGTTGGTTTTAATATTGTAACCGATTTGATAGCCTTCGCCATGTACGATATATGTTTGTTCTAACTGCTGATCACCGGATAGGTTGAGGCGAAAGGTGATGACGGAAGAGTCTTTGGCGGAAAGCCTGGTGCTGGTAGCAGATGTTGTGTAAAAAAGGTCTGTAAGGTTAACATCTCCTTTTAAAGTAGGCAATTTAAGGTTGAAACGATTATACCCTTCTTTTATGAGATAAAGAGGTTTTTTGTCAAAGGTCTGGTACTTCTTTAGTAAAACCTCTTTAATGATTCCTCCTTTGGTCGAAAAAGTAACCATCAGGTCTTCCGTTTCCACTTTGATGTCATTGGCCTGACCAGAAGCAGCTTGCGCGAAGTCTCCGAGCGAGGCAGCCAATTGGGCTGAGTCTGGTAGTGTCGGCGAAGTCTGAGATGGAGCGGGAGTTGTGACTGAGTTTGTCTGAACGACGGGTTGAGCCTCCTCTGGAGTTGGCATCAAAACCTGATATCCGACAAGCATTAATAAAATGAGAAGGAAGCCGATAATTGTATTCTTATCCATTGTATTGATTATGACTCTTTTTAAAAGTGTTTTAAAGCAAGAATGATCATCTGAGGGCTGATGCGGTCAAAAACTTCACCAGTCCATAAGGGGACAAAGTTAAGGAGTTTTTTTAGAATGGAGCTTTCGGAAGGGAACAATCGGATAGCCGGGGATAGAACGGCAGAGGGTCCGCAAATGCAGGGATTAACGGCAAAAGGCACCCTCTGTCCGAAGCTCACTAAAGAAGTACTGGTTTTTCTCTCAAAGAGTGCTCCAGTGCGGCTTTTACAAAATTGACAAAAAGCGGGTGCGGATTCATAACCGTACTTTTTAGTTCGGGATGAAATTGAACACCTATAAAGGATGGATGAGAGGGAAGTTCGATCATTTCCACAAGCTGATTGTCAGGGTTTATGCCTGAAGCAATCATTCCACTGTCCTCAAATGCTTTCAGATAGTCATTGTTAAATTCGTATCTGTGTCTGTGGCGCTCTTTGATGGATGTCTTTCCGTAAATTTTGAAGGCAAGGGTATCTTTTTTGATTTTGCAGGTATATGCTCCCAAACGCATGGTCCCGCCTTTATCAGTTACACTTTTTTGCGCTGCCATGAGGTTAATTACAGGGTGGGATGTTTGATTGTCCATCTCAACCGAGTGTGCATCATGTAAGCCAAGTACGTTTCGGGCATATTCTATGACCGCCATTTGCATACCCAGGCAGATGCCAAAGAACGGTATGTTGTTTTCTCTGACAAACCTGATGGCAGCAATTTTCCCTTCGATTCCCCGCTCTCCAAATCCGGGCGCAACGAGAACGCCGTCCAGTCCGGCGAGCTTTTGAGCCGCATTATCAGGCGTGAGTGACTCTGAATGTATCCATTCTATATTCACTTTACATTTGTTGGTCGCTCCTGCATGGATAAACGACTCTACTATAGATTTGTAGGCATCGTGAAGTTCCACGTATTTTCCTACAAGTCCGATCCTGACTGCGTATTTGGGGTTTTTTAGTCTGGCTATGAATCCTTCCCATGCCTCCAGCTCTGCGTCGCGGTCATTATAGATATCCAGCATGTAAAGTACCCGCTGATCCAGACGTTCCTTTTTCATATAAAGAGGAACATCGTAAATGGTTTCGGCATCTCTGGCCTCAATCACCGAGTTAACCTGAACGTTACAGAACAAGGCAATTTTCTTTCTGAGTTCGTCAGGCAGGGGATGTTCAGTGCGACAGACCAGTATATCGGGTTGAATTCCGGATTCCTGCAGCATACGGACCGAATGCTGTGTCGGTTTTGTTTTAAGCTCTCCGGCTGAGCTGAGATAGGGAATGAGTGTCAGGTGGATGACCAGGGTGTCTTTTTCGCCGAGCTCAAATTTGATTTGCCGGACCGCTTCTGTAAACGGAAGTGATTCGATATCGCCCACGCACCCTCCGATTTCAGTAATCACGATATCATACTCCCCGGACTGACCCAAAAGGAGCATGTTTTGTTTGATCTCATCCGTGATATGTGGAACGACCTGCACGGTTTTACCCAGGAAGTCACCTCTCCGCTCCCGCATGATCACGTTGTAATAGATCCTTCCCGTGGTGACATTATTTGCCTGTAACACTTGTAGCGGCAACGGCTCCAAACACGGCACATCACTTTCAAATTG
>CAZAVR010000063.1:0-13286 GCA_964488435.1 uncultured Cytophagales bacterium
CTTTCCTGCTGAATGTCCAGCTCCAGGAGGGTTGAATCACGCATTGAGCACCAGGATACTGAAGAATGATCGTCGCGTCGTCATCCACCTTCGGGTAACGGTCCGGACGATTCTGATGGGTAACTGCGGTAACGGAGAGGGGACGCCGGCCATCGAGAAGCCAGGTGGCCAGATTGGCACCGTAGCAACCGAAATCGTAGAGTGCTCCGGCCCCCGTTTTTGATGGGATCGGTGAGCCAGTCGACGAACTCTTTAGACATAGCGTAGGGACCCGAATGGCCGTCATTCACGATGATTCTTCTGATGTCTCCGAGCGCTCCCTGTTTGTACAGATCGTGAACATAGGCATTGCTTGCATACCAGGAGGTTTCAAAATTGGTCAGTACTTTGATCTGGTTTTCTTTGGCAAGTCTGGCGATGTGTTTGGCGTCCTCAAAAGTGGTAGCGAGGGGTTTTTCTACCATGACATGTATTTTTCGCGGCGCCGCGGCTTCCACTACTTCCAGGTGTTCGTCGATAGGTCCGAATGCCGCCACTGCGGCAGGTTTCGTGCTGGCAAGCATTTGATTCAGGTCTGTATAGAAAATTTTAGAAGGAAGTTGGTACCGTGCTTTGAAACGGTTAGCAAGTGCCGTATCTTTTTCCCATATACCTACGATTTCCAGATCAGTTTTGTCTTTACGGTTGAATACCCAGGAGGCATGTCCGTGGCTTATTCCGGCAATGGCAACACGCACGGGTGCCTGTGTGTACGCACAAAGGGATAGGGTGGTGTTCAATAGCACAAAGCTGATAAATGGGAAACAGGTTTTCATGGATGATGCATTGATGATAAAGAAAACTTTCTGATCCGGGAAACAAAGGGCAGTATGATAGCTCCAGGTCGGTCTCTGAAATCGCAATATGGAAAATAATCCAGATAAAATTTTGAAAAATTTCATGCGTAAAAGGGGTACTTTCTTATACTTTTCCAAGTAGTATCTCGCAGTGACCGCTAATAAGAACATGCATGAAAAAATGGTAGGTATTTTGTCAGACTGACATGGATTTGCCTCGTTATGATGCGTTGAAAGATGAAATCAAGCTTTTTGTAAATGGTCATTATGGATAAAGTTTCGATCTTTGCGGGTATGTTGACCATCAGTTGGTTTTGGAAAAGGGGATATTTTAAATATGCGGTAGGCAGCTGCATGCTGTTTTTATTTTTGTCTTGCAGTGATCATTCAGGAAATAATATGTCTTATAAAGAAATTCAATTGACAGACTCGGCCTCGGGCCATACGATCAACAGCACACAGTGTTTCTCGCCTGACGGGAGGTGGATCGTGTACGATACGCGAAATGACGATACCCAGATTATAAGTACGGGCGAAATCGCTATGGTAAATACGGAATCGGGAGAGAAAAAATCATTGTACCGAACTACCAATCAGACGGCCTACGGCCCAGGCGTGGGAGCGGCCACTTTTTCGCCGGTAGAGGATAGAGTTCTTTTCATACATGGGATAAGAAATGCCGACCAGTCCAGACCGTACAGCATGAGCCGGAGAACAGGGGTGGCCGTAGACGTAAAGCATCCGTTTCATCCCATTTTTATGGATGCACGCGATGTCGAAGCGCCATTCACAGCGGGAGCGCTACGTGGTGGCACCCATGCGCACAGCTGGAGCGGAGACGGGCGGTGGATCACCTGCACCTACAATGATTATGTGCTGGAACAGGCTGAAAAAAGCCATCCGGACATTAAGGATCTGCGTACCATAGCGGTACTGGCGCCTGCTAGTCCGGTGGTGGTCCAGGGAGGGGATCCCCTGGAGAACAACAGTGGAGAAATGTTTGCTTTCCCGGTCGCTTCGGTCACTGAGAAGCCGGCAGCGGGTTCCGATGAAATCGAGAAAGCATTTGACGAGTGCTGGATAGGGACGCAGGGGTATAAAAGACCCGACGGCACTGTGCAGCACAGGGCAATCGCCTTTCAGGGGCATGTCCGGACCAAGGAAGGCGCTTTGAAAACAGAGGTATTTGTAGCGGATATTCCGGACGATTTGCCCGGAAAGCTGAGCGGAGAAAGTATCACGAATGATTCAAAAGAGGATGTTCAGCGCTTGCCGGTACCAAAGGGTATCAGTCAGCGCCGCATCACTTTCCTTGAAAAAGGAATTCTGGGGCCCAGGCATTGGCTCAGAACAAAACCTGATGGATCCATGATCGGTTTTCTGTCGGAGGATGATAACGGATTCATCCAGGTTTTCGGGGTGTCTCCTTCCGGTGGGGACGTGGTGAGGCTTACACGTCAGGCTTTCCATGTGCAGGGGCCGTTCTCTTTTAGCCCTGATGGTAGTAAAATCGCTTACATCGCTGACAACAGCATTTTTATAGCAGATACACAAACTTTCAAATTCGAAAGGGTAACCTCCAGAACCTCCGATGAAACGCGGCCTTTGGGTGGCGTGATATGGTCGCCGGATGGAAGCTCGCTTTGTTATAACCGATTCGTGAAAAGCAACGATTCCTACTTTCTTCAGATCTTTCTTTTGCGGAGGTAAATTCTGCTGTGACGGATCGGGAAGCGGAGGCCTGCTGCAGCAGAAAATTAAACAGCCCCCGCTTCCTAAAAATAGGTTTATCTATAAAAGATACGCAAATTTTTTGACAATACCAAATTTTTCGGGCATAATTTTGAGGTATGACATCACACCCTCGGAGGAAGCAGTTTATACAATACCGGTGTGACGATTCTTGAAAAGAGGGTGGAACTGATAAGGCCTCCGATCAGCACCCAGGCGAGTGGCGAGTACAAGGGATTGCCTTCAATCGCCAGTGGAATCAAGCCACCTATGGCTGTTAACGAGGTCAGCACGATGGGGACAAAACGGATTTCTCCGGCCTGTTCTATCGCTTCTATGAGCGGCATGCCTTCAGCTCTGAGATGATTGGTGAAATCAACAAGGAGAATAGAGTTCTTGACTTCAATCCCGACCAGCGCAATAAGTCCGATGACCGCTACAAAGGAGAGCGGATATCCGACGATCCACAAGGCGGAAAAGGCGCCGATGATGCCGAGCGGAATGACCGAGAGTACAATTAAAGAACTTTTGAAACTTCCGAATTCAAGTATCAGGACCCCGAGAAATCCGAAAGCAGTAATTAATATAACTGTTCCGAGGCCGGAGAAGGACTTTTGCCTTGCTTCCAGCTCACCGGCTGCCTGGAAAGAGAAGCCTTCCGGGAATTGATAGTTTTTGATTTTCGAAATGACCTCTTTGTAGACATTGTCGACGAGGAAATTACTCTTTACATGTGCCGTTACCGTGACAAATCTTTCTTTGTCATAGTGCCGAATCTGATTGGCTGCGCTTTCAAACTCCAGTTCCGCGATTTGACTCATGGGTACCGAAGTGCCGGTCAATGTGTTGATATAAAGACTATTCAATACTTCTTGTCCGGGATGCTTTCCTTTGGGAAGCGTTACATTGATCGTATAGTCGTCTCCCAGGTTATCCTGAAAAGTGCCTATGTTGATGCCGGCAACGGCGAGCCTTAGGGTCCGGTTGATTTCGGCGACGGATAAGCCGAGCATGCCCGCTTTTTCTTTATTTATTTTTATGCGCAGATCCGTTTTCCGGTTGGTCAGCGGGTTATTTACATAGATCGTACCTGGGGTGCTTTTTAGCTTTTGTTCAATGTCCGAAGCGACGAGCTGTAGTTTATCCAGGTCTTCTCCGAAAATTCTGATGGCAACGGGTGCTTCGGTATTGGGTCCTTGCTCAAAATCCTTTACCTCGACTTTAGCGTTGGGAACCGAAGCGAATTTCTCCCTAAGATGATCAATGATCTTGTTTTTCTGTGCGGGAGGCATGTCCTTCAATTGCACGAAGAATTCTGCATAATTGGAGGCTTCGGCTTTCTGGATTACATTATAATAGATGCGTGGATTGCCCATCCCTACGTTTGTGGTATTGTATTTGATATCAGGATTCTTTTTCAGTTCAGTCTCTATCAACCGGCTCAGCTTATCCGTTTCGCTCAGGGCCATACCCTCCGGGGTTTCCATGGTGATAAGGAACATGGGTTTTTCGGATTTAGGAAACAGGGAGAAGCCTATCATGCCTGGTATCAAAAGCGACAGGCCAAAAAGTACCAGCGCCAACAGCAAGGTTGTTACCGGGTATCTGAGCGCCTTGTGCAATACTTTGCTGTAGGATCCGCTGATACCTCTTTTCAGGGCACGAAGGAAAATGTTTCCCTCGGGATTATGGCTGTTTTTAAGAAGTCTGCTGCTTAGGAACGGTACTATCGTCAATGAAACTACCATGGAGGCAAGGATAGTCATGGTGACAGCCATGGGCAGACTTCGTATAAAGTCGCCGGAAGCCTCGGGCATAAAATTGAGCGGTAAAAAGGCCAATACAAGTGTCACTGTACAGCCGATGACCGCAAGCGTGATTTGTTTTGTCGCTTTGATGGCGGCGTCTTTCTTCGAGAAGCCGTCCCGCATCCAACGTTCTATATTTTCTACCACCACAATGGAGTCATCCACGAGGATACCCAAAGCTACAATCAAACCGACAATACTTAGCTGGTTGATGCTGAAGCCCAGGTAATCTATGGCTGAAAGTCCCATAGCCAGCGAAAGCGGTATAGAAATCATCACCACGAGTGCAGCTCTGAAACCTAATGGTAACAACGTAAGGGATACAAGAAAAATAGCGATAGCGAAGTCGGTGGCAAATCTTCCCAGGCGTTTACTGACACTCTCCGCCTGGTCGAAATTTTTAACCATTTGGATATGTGAAGGCAGTGTTTTTGTGAAACGTGTCGTTACCTCATTCAGTTCTTTACCTACCTGCTCGATATTTTGCCCTTCTTTTTGGGCTGCTGTCACCAAAGCGCACCGATGTCCGTTGAGTCGTGTGATATGGGTTTCATCTTCGTAGCCGAAGTCGACCGAGGCCAGATCGGACAGATAAGTAATTCGCTGTCCGTTCGATGAAATGATTGTTTTTCTGATTTCGTTGAGATCACTGTATTCACTCGAGGTTCTGACGTTGAATTTCCTTGTCCCTGCCTGGATGCTACCGGCAGGTATGGTCATATTTTCAGCTTGTAAAGCCTGAACGATGCGGTTAACCGGTATTTTCTCCTGCGCCATTTTCTCCAGATTGAGCGATATACGCACAATTCCGGCAGGGTAGCCCCAGTCTTCAACCGCCTTAAGACTTTTTACCTTTGAAAGCTCATCTTTAAGCTTCCTGGCATATTCGCCGAGTTCTTTATAGGTGGCAGATTCCGATTGAAGAGCTACCTGTACAATATTTACGTCCGTTGGCGAGAAACGTTTTATTTCTGTTCTGAATATGTCGGAGGGCAGTTCTTTCTGAAGAGCCCCCACTTCTCTTACCATTTCCTGGTACTTTTCGTCGGGGTCTTCTTTATAGTCGTATTCAATGGTGATAACGGCCAGTCCGTCGTCAATACTCGCTTTTAGATTTTGAACATTATCAAGTGCGTTGAATCGTTCTTCCACCTTGTCAACGATCAGCTTTTCCATATTGGGCGCATCCGTGCCGGGGTATACATATATGACAGCGAAAGTTGGGGCAAAAAAATTCGGGGTCCTCGCCGCGGGGCATATTGAAAAGGGAATTCAGTCCGAGGAAGACAACGCCCAGAAAAATCACCAGCATAAACTGCCAGTTCTTAACGGAAAATTCGGAGAGACTCATTTTACTTCTGTTTAGAATTTTCGTTAGATACCTGAATACTGGCTCCGTCTGTGAGGAAAGCGCTGCCTGCTGTGATGACCGCGTCAATGCTGTCAAGGCCTTTGGATATCAATACATGATCTCCATCGAGATATCCGATAGTGACTGCTTTCTTTCTTGCCTTACCTTGTTGGTCTATAAATACAAAACCTTCTTTTCCATGACCTTCGATAAGCGCTTCTACGGGAATGACTTTATAATTTTTGCTGATGGAGGGAAGGAGTTCTGCTTTGGCAAACATGCCCGATGCCATGCGGACGGCGGGATTGAGAAGCTTTATCTCAATTTCATACAAGCGGGTGGCGGGATCCGCGGACTGTGCCATTTGTGACACCTGGCCTTCGAATACCTGATCCGGATAGGCGTCTAGCTGAACGTTTGCCCTGTTTCCGGTGGTGAGTCGCGCCCAATCCCGGTCAGAGACACCTACATGTACCACCCAGTCGCTCCTGCGGTTGGCATTGACGATGAGTACCACAGATCCGGGACCGGTCATTTCTCCTTCATTCATTACTTTTCTCGTAACGACACCGTCTATGGGAGACAGGATTCGGGAGTGAGCGAGATTGAACTCTGCCATGTCGAGATTTTGACGGGCTACTTCGAATCCCGTTTTGCTGTTCTGAAACTGCTCGAGTGTGGCAGCAGTATCATCCAGCATTTTCTGTATGCGGTTCATGTCCCTTTCGGCTTTTTCCCAGGATAGTCTCGCCTGCGATACCTGTGCTTTGATCTCGGTCAGATCAAGTGTGGCAAGCAACTGCCCTTTCCTTACCTGCTGTCCTTCCCGAAATAAGATTTTCTGGATAATTCCTCCGGTTTTGAAAGACAGCCGTGCTTCTTCCAGAGAAGCTACGGTTCCGGCTACGTGTACGGGTTCTGTTCTCTCTGAAGTTTTTACTTCTGTTAGTTGCACCGGGATTTGGACTTCGTCCTGTTCCGGTGTTTTTTCCTGTTTTTCTTTTTGACAGGAAAACAGGGTGACTGTGACGAGTACGCAGAGGATGGCTGCCGGATGTTTCATAGAAATGTATGTTTTCTGGTTTTTAAATTGATGTCAGATGATTTAAGGAAGCGCAATGATTTTGTTGAGAGAAGCATATCGTGTAAGTAGCTCGTATTTTGAAATAGATAGCTGCATCCGGGCAGTAAGCATGTCATTGTGTGCTTTGAGATACTCCATAAGCAGTACCTGGTTGTTTCTGTACCTGCTGTCGATAATTTTAAAGTATTGCTCAGCTTTGATCACTCCTCTTGCTGAGGTAGAGAGTGCCTGTTGTGCCGCTTCGAGTTGGTAAGTGGCCTGGGCAATCTGCAGTTTTACCTGGTTCTCCAGTTCGGATTTCTGTGTCTTAAGTAATTCGGTTTGCAATCTGGCCTGGCTTATCTTTGTTTTCTTTTCAAAGCCTTTAAAAATTTGCCACTGTAAGCCGACCTGTGCCACCAGATAAGCCTGGTTCGTAAAAGAATATCCATAGCCCTGGAATCCGGCATTTCCTCCGACGAAAACTGAAGGGAGGCCGGCTGCTTTTTCGTTCATTTTCAGAGACAAGTCAGCTGCCTGGATGGAGTGATCGATCTGTTTAAACTCCTGGCGGTTGGCCATGGCTATTTCGGTCAGAGACTCAGCGCTTTCCGAGGCACTGGTTTCAGTTTGGAGTAGCAATGTGTCCTTAAGTATCGCGGTCTCTGATGGTCTGTATAACAGGAAATTGAAATAGGCGGTTGCTGTTCTGACATGGCTTAGTGCCTGTGCATAGTGGTTTTCCAGATTACTTAGTTCATATTCCGCGGAGTATATGGCATCACGGGTGAGTACGTTATGGTTGACCAGCTTTTGGTTCAGCTTCACTAGCTCCTGCATGACCCTTCTGCTGCTATCCACCACTTTAAGCCCTTCTTCAGCCTGGAGATATTGAAAATACCCCTGTTCAATAGCATACCTAAGTTCATTTTCGATGATTTTTTTTCTGGCTTCACCCGCAGAAAGCATCGTCTTTTGAATCAGGTAATTGTATCTGACTTCCGGGTTGAAAATGGAATACTGAAAAGATACTTTGGTGTCATGAAAGTTATTCGGCGCGAGTAATTCGTTTACGTTTTTTATGTTGGTAGGAAAGAGGTCAGCTCCTTTGAGTTCGTTCAATGCCTGGTAGGCGGGATTGAGCAAATCGCCTACGGGAAACTGCAGTTTGCGACCGCCGGCAGCAACGGAATAGGTGGGGGCGAAGACCATGGCAGGGTAAAAATGTGCACGTGCTTCGCGGATCTTTTCCATGGCTACGTTTATTTCAAGATCTTTTTGCTTGATGGTCAGATTGTTATTCAATCCTTCCTGTATGTATTTTTCGAGAATGGGCGACTGAGAGAAGGACAGAAGTGGCCCTGAAATCAGTCCGATCAGTAAAAGTGTTCTGCGTATCATATTCAGTAGTCTGTTTGTCGATGTGAAGCAGTGCTATTTTCCAATATGTCCTAAATGTGTATGATGAAAACTATCCGTGTGTTTGAGTCCATAACCTAAAGATCTGTCCAGCGCGGCATGTCCGAACAAGATGAGCCCCGTCAGGATTACTACTGGGTTACCGGTCATGTATCCTATTGCTCCGATTATAATAGCGGTTCCTTTGTGGTGGAAAAAGTTGTAAGTGATCGCACCTGAGCGCGTTCCGAACAAATAGCCGACCATGCTGAAATCGGGTGTGAAAATCAGCAATGGGTACCACCACCAACTGAAGTCAAGTTGGGCAAATAGCACAATGGTGAAAAGGAATTCAGCCAGCTCTTCGAGTTTTAGGATCTTTTTCATTTTTGAATGATGATAAGTGCAATGGTCTGGATGGTATAGCCAGAATATTATTTAACTTTCCGAAGCATCTCCACGAAAAGCTCGTAAGATTTGTTTATCCGTTCCAGATGGTTGTCATCAGGAAAAACAAGCATCCGATTTTTGAGATAGATGGTTACCAGGCCGTGGACGAAACTCCAGATAGTCAGTGCCAGGTTGTCCAGGTCTGTTGTGCTATCAAGATACCCCTTATCCATGCATTCCGAAATAATCGATTTCAGAAACTGGAAAATTTTCTCTCCTTCATCCCATTCTTCCATTTTACAGGCGAGTGCCTCCATGGGGGCGTCCATAAGAAAGCAAAGGTCGTACAGTTCGGGGTTTTCTATGGCCCAGGCAATGTACTTATGACCAAGTACGATCAGGCGCTCCAAGGGATCACTAATGGAAAAGGTTTCACTGAAATCGGCCATCATCTTGAGAAAAGCTTCCCGATGAAGGCTAAGAAAGAGTTCATTTTTGTCTCGGTAATACAGATAGATAGTCGCCGGGCTATACTCTATAGCGTCCGCAATGTTTCTTATGCTTGTTTTTTCAAACCCTTTTTTCAGAAAAAGCCGCCTTGCCTGATCCAGAATCAGCTCGCGCATTTCTTCCCTGTCACGCTCCCGTCTATCTGAAATACCCATTTCAAAAACTTTGATAATTGAACGGTGCAAATATAATAAACACTGTTTAGTGTATTGCTGTAAATCTGGATAAAATTCCTGTTTTATAAGGAGATAACCCTTGCTGGCCTTGCGGTGCTGCTTTGCAACCAGTGCCAGCATTGTTCATTAGGTCAGCGTTACCAACCCGAACCAGCAACGGTTAAGCGTGTTTCAATGAAGATTTTAGGAAGTCTCCGATATTTTTTTGTAGTTAGCAAATATATTCTCCATTTAACCTTATCATTCGGGATATGACAGCAGATATCTACCACTTCAGGATGCTTAAAAATGGCCTGAAGATCTATTTGGTAATTATTTTATTTTCGGGTACGTACCCGGTTTTTGCGCAAGCGCCAGTTTTCAGGGCGGGTGCCGCAGTAGTCAATATTACAGCTCCGTTAGGATCCGGAATCGTCGGGAATTTTGGTATTCCTCCAGCCGCTATGCACGTACACGACGAGCTTCAGGCCCGGATACTTTTATTGGATGACGGTGATACAAAGCTTGTTTTTGTTGTAGCAGACAACGTAGGAATTGCACGTGAAGTTTTCGACGAAGCAAAGCGTCTTATTCAAAGTGAAACTGGAATTCCGCGGGACAGGGTAATGATGTCTGCCACCCATACCCATTCGGGTGTCAGCGCGGGAAAACAGGGGGAGAAAAGGAGGGGGTGGCATATCAATGATCCTCTGGATGAGTATCAGCTGTTTATTTCCCGCAGGATGGCTGACGGCGTAAGAATAGCCCTCAATAATGCTGAGCCGGCGCGGATAGGTTGGGGGAAATGCAATTTGCCCCAGCATGTTTTTAACCGGCGGTGGCTGATGAAGGAGAAGGTCGTAAATCCTTTTGGAGATATGGACCAGGTTCAATTCAACCCTGGCGCCACTAATCCTAACAAAAAGGAACCGGCAGGTCTTACGGATCCGGAGGTTTCGTTCCTTTCTGTCCAGTCTTTATCGGGAAGGCCCATTGCTTTACTCGCGAATTACTCCCTTCATTATGTGGGTGGACTTCCCAAAGATCACATCTCGGCAGATTATTTTGCCGTGTTTTCTGATCGAATACAGGAGCTTCTCGGCGCCGACCGCCAGGATCCGCCTTTTGTGGGAATGATGACCAATGGTACTTCCGGAGACGTAAACAATGTAAATCATTTCATGCAGACACCTGCGAAAAAGCCTTATGAGAAAATGAAGGAAGTAGCTCATGATGTTGCGGAAGAGGTATTTAAAGTATACCAGACTCAGGTGAAATATAGCAATTGGGTGCGGTTGCGGTCGGCGGCTTCCGAACTGAAACTCCAGGTAAGGAAAGCCACGGATGCGCAGCTCGCTTATGCTCGGAAGGTGATGGCAAAACCCGCCGAAGAGAAGCCGGTACACCCGCTGGAGAAGACCTATGCGGAACGCATGATTCAAATGCATAATGAATGGCCGGCGGAGATTTCGATAGTCATGCAGACCTTTGGAGTAGGAGATTTGGGGATAGCTGCCATTCCCTTTGAGGTATTTGCCCGCAGTGGATTGGAATTGAAGGCCAAAAGCCCGTTTAAGTCCGCTTTTACTGTTTCGCTGGCCAATGGCAGCTATGGATACCTTCCCACTCCGGATCAGCATGAGCTGGGTGGATACGAAACCTGGTTTTCTACCAATAAAGTGGAGAAAAACGCTTCCGAGAAAATTGTCGGTGAGTTGCTCAGGCTTTTCGGAACCATTAAGTAGAGACATGATTTTCAGAACGCTCAATTCATTGATTCACATGATTTATTTTCAATTTTGCCCCCTCTGCCTGCGTCTGAAGGGAGCTGTTAGGCGTACTTCCCTGGCGATGGCGGTTATCGTTTATCTTACAGGCTTTGTATGTACATTTGAAACCAGTGCGCAGGATAAAGTTTTTAAAGCCGGTGCAAGTACGGTTAATATCACACCGCCATTAGGTTCAGGAATTGTCGGCGGTTTTATAGTGCCGCCTGCTACCCATGTTCATGATGATTTACATGCTAAAATCCTGGTGTTGGATGATGGTCAGCACAAACTTGTATTTGTAGTTGCTGACAATGTGGGTATACACCGGGAGGTTTTTGACGAGGCCAAGCGGCTCATCGCGGCGGAAACCGGTATTGGCCCGGGGCAAGTTATGATGTCGTCTACGCATACGCATTCGGCGGTGAGTGCGGGAGGAGAAGGAGACAAGCGATGGGGCTTTAATGTGGATAAACCCCTCGACGAATATCAAAGTTTTATTGCCAGAAGAATGGCTGACGGTGTGCGGATAGCATTGAATAATCTGGAACCAGCAGAAATAGGATGGGGAGCAGGAAGTGTACCGAATCAGGTATTCAACCGTCGGTGGATTATGAAAGAAAAAGTCGTCAATCCGTTTGGCGATCTGGAACAGGTACAATTCAATCCGGGGGTGAACAATGCTAACAAAAAGGAACCGGCCGGCCCGACTGATCCGCAGCTCTCTATTGTATCAGTCCGAGCATCAGACGGAAGAAATATAGCTTTGCTTGCCAACTACTCTCTTCATTATGTAGGGGGCGTACCTTCGGGTCACATTTCTGCAGATTACTTTGCAGTTTTCGCGGATCGTGTTCAGCAGTTGCTCAAAGCGGACCGTCAAGCCCCGCCATTTGTGGCTATGATGGCAAATGGAACGTCAGGGGATGTGAATAATATCAATTTCAGAGAAGCAGCCAAGCCGCAGCCACCCTATGGAAAAATGAAGGAAGTGGCTTATGAGGTTGCCGATGAGGCTATCAAAGTGTATGGTAAAATTAACTACAGAAAATGGGTGCCGCTGAAGTCGGCGCACTCGGAACTCAAATTGAGGGTCAGAAAGCCGAGCGCCAGTCAAGTGGATCGCGCAAGAGGTGTCGTAAAGAGACCGGCGGAGGCGAAGCCGGGCCACCCTCTGGAAGTTGCCTTTGCACATCGTATCATCCAGCTTCACAATGAATGGCCGGATGAAATTTCAGTGGTTATGCAGGCATTCAGTTTGGGAGACCTGGGAATAGCAGCGATTCCGTTTGAGGTGTTCGCGGAAATAGGGCTGGAAATCAAAGCAAAAAGTCCGTTCAAGTCGACGTTCACTACTGAACTTGCCAACGGGTGCTACCTTTACCTGCCCACTCCGCAACAACACAAGCTTGGAGGATATGAAACCTGGCTGAGCATAAGTATGGTAGAAGAAAATGCCTCTGTCAAAATTGTGTCCGAAGTCATGCGACTTTTCCGGCAGATATATTGATGATCTGTGGCTGCTGCAATGGATGTTTTTATGTTGAGAATAGTGCTCTTTTTGAGTTTGTTCCTGGCCGGGGCATCTCAGACAGCTCAGGCCCAGGCGGGAATGTCTTCGCCGGTCAGACTTCAGAAAAAATATGTTGACGAAGTCGAAAGGCTGGCAAATAAAGTGGCTGTTCGTCGGGCGTTGCAGGTGATTGTTGATTTAGAGCCTGTACCCTCTGTCACCATAGGAGGTGGAGGCTCATCCGGCAACGCCCACGCGATCAATGAGTGGTGAAATGACCTTTTGTTTGTTTAAAGTGTTTCACTTTCCAACTCGTGATGCGCCTTGAGCATAGCGATGAATTTTGGATTCAAAATAATGTTTTTCTGTTTACAATATTGCAGCACTGCGGGACTAAGGCGTGTATTCAGGTGATTAAAACGAACGGACTTGTTCAGCTTTAGAAAACTCACCCTATCTATGTACTCGGCTTTACTCTGTCCATTGGCAGTAGGAGCGGATACGACGCAATTGGTAAAATGAACCCCCTGGCTATTGTAGATGGGGAACAGCTCCGGGTCCTCACCGTTTGTGTTGGCATTGAAGGAGCAATTATTGAAAGCGATGATTCCTCTGAATGGCTTCTTGTCACCAGCCGAAAAGCGGCTGATGGAACTGTTTTCAATACGTATGTTGGCAGCAATTTCTCCGAAGATTCCGGAAAAGTGCTGACATGATAAGACCGTAATTGCCGGAAACAAGGCATACACCTCCTTATATGTTTTA
>CAZAVR010000064.1:0-7185 GCA_964488435.1 uncultured Cytophagales bacterium
GCCTGTTCCACTCATACGCCCGTCGGAAATCCTTACCATATCGGTAACTCCCTGCAAATTACGATTAACACAGTAGCACCCGGCGCAACCCTGACAGAGCGTACCAGAAAAGATGACCCCTCCTACGAAGAAACATGGTCATCGATCACACCCACCGGAAGACCCGCCACTCCTGAAGACATCGCTTACGCTGCTTTGTTTTTTTTACATCCTGCCGCCGGGCAGATCACAGGCCAAACCCTGATTGTAGATGGTGGCTGGACATCCATGAGTCCGGTACCTGATCTGAGCGGAATGTCCGGATCAGATGTCAACTGACCAGAGGAACAGGCGACGGGTCCCCTGACGGTTTTTCGTCTTTTATTATTCACCACCACCTGTAGAAAACGCCCACGGATACGTTGAGGTTGCTTACACCTTTTTGCACATAATCATACTTGAACGGGGCATTATTGTACTTCACACGAATGTCCGCCCCGAAACCACCCTCTTTCTTGAAAAGAAACCGGGAACCCGCCGCCAGACCATAAGAAAATCCGAACTTCTGTTTTTGATCTGAAAGGCTCCCCCAGTAATTAACATAGTCGACATAGGCTGCCCCTACCGCCGCGGATACATAAGGTCTTACCAAACTGGTGACCGGCCCTAGGTGATAACTGAGCACACCCTGTATAGGATACTGATTGATGGTTCTCGTCTGAATAGCCGAAATATCCTGGCTTCCGGTATTATATACTTCCCTCGGGATTCTCTTCTTAAAAAAATCATTGCCTATTTCAACACCTGCAGACACAGGTGCATTTTTGAACATCCAGTCCATAGATATCGCGTAATTCCCTACGTAAGGTTTGTCTATGTACTGTGATGCGAAAGAACCCATGGGCATACTTCCTGCCAGCCGCAAAGTCAACACATTGTGGGTGTACCTCTCATAAGGTGAAGCCAGTGTAAAAAGATTCGGTTTCACCTGCGCCTCTGCCCCTACCGACGCCATTAACACTAATACGCCTATTCTCAAATAGTTATACATAATTTTCTGATTGATCATCTTGTTCCTTTTTTAGAGCAAAGAAAACGTCTAGTTGGTTTTCAGATAGGAAGACTGACTAAAAATACCGTCTACCATCCGGCTTATCAGGCTTTCTTCGTACACCCCCTCCCCTCTGATCTGCGCGTTCCAAACCACGTTCACCTTCTGGTTCACCGGATCGGCATGCTTAAAATCAAGCATATCTATCACCCAGAACAACTCGCTCACCTGCACATAACTACTATAGTAAGGCGGGTAACCGTATCCCCATCCGCCATAATAGCCGCCCCAATAAGAGCCGATCGGCTGGGTAACGATATAGTCATATCTCCGGTTATTGATGGTCACGTTAATCCCCACGTCGGGTTTATCGGCCGGCAACACCTGCCGATAGCCTAATTGTGTCATTCTTCCTATGATTCGGCTAAGCATGGCCTTGTCGGTACTCTGAAGAATCTTTCTGGATCCGGAATTTTCCACCAGTACGACTGAATCCACCACACTAAAGGTCTTGAACTGACTGAAATCAACCGCCTCTGATTTGTTGGTGATGTACACCTGCGAATCAGCCAGATCAAGATCCGCGATCGGATCTTTGCCGCACCCTCCCATGATAAGGCCCAACACCGCAAATGATATAAAAAAACACTTCCTTTTCATAAACTAGCTTTGGTTACATTTTCAGACAAATAACGTAAAAAAGGGCAATTCCGTATTGCACACCGGGAAAGCTTGCAAGTATCTTTTATCCCGGACTCCCGTGTGCAGTTAAATGGTTGGAAAATTCCCCGAAAATTATTATATTTGTATGATAACTCGTAAACCTCTATATGCAGCTTTCTCTTTTTAACTCTCCTCATACAGGGGAAAAAAGGATATTTCTGGACATTTTTGCCAAAATGCAGCATGGATCCTCAGGCTGTAACCCGGTATTGAAAGCCATAGGCGGCCAGTTGGTTCCTGCTGAGCTAAAGGTTAAATGTCTAAAACACAAAATCGCGCTTTTTCCGGAAGGTACCATTTTCAAGCTTGATGTGCGGCTGGTAACTCCCTCCCGGCAGTCTGCTTATTTGACGGCCATCAAAAATAAAAATATCACCCGCGCCGTTGAATTCTTTGAATACAATATCACACTTCAGCGGGAGGCTCAAAATCCGAAAAAAGAAAAAGCAAAAAAAAGAAACCAACCGAAAGAAAGGAAGAAAGGATCCATAAGGCCGATAAATATTTTAAAAATTCCTTTTCATAGCCCATTAAACGAGCAATTTGCCTGACAGTAAACAGAGCAATTTCACTGCCGCCAGGTGATATACGGCATTAAAATTGGCCTGACACAACACATTTAAAGTAGATAACTAGTTACAAAAGCTTATAAAATCCTGAAAAAGTAATTAATTCTGCGATTTTTAGAACTTTTTCCACTCAAGTTTGTAGTTATAAAATAATTATTACTCATATTTGCATCCACATGTTATTAAAATGGAAAATAAAGACGAAACACTCCGATTAATAGATCTTTTAAATGATACATACGAAAGCGAACAAGCCTGGCATGGTCCATCCGTAGTTGAAGCCCTCAAGGATGTATCCCCGAAAATGTCAGAAGCTCGTCTTTCTCCCAATACTCACTCCATCGCCGAAATAGTTTATCATCTGACCAACTGGCGTATTTTCGCCGTAAAAAAATTGCAGGGGGATGAGCAGTTCGATATTAAAACGAGAGACAAGGACTGGAAAACATTTGCCGTAGTAGATGATTTCGAATGGGAAGCTCTGCAAATGGAGCTCAGTCTGACTCAGGAAGAGCTGGTGAGTGAACTTGAAAAAATTGAAAATGATGATTTCCTGGAAGATATCGTGCCAGGCAGAGATTATACCTACTATACCCTCTTGCATGGCATTATTCACCATGATTTGTATCACACCGGGCAGGTATCTTTTATAAAGAAAGGCCTGCAGCTGAGAGACTTGGGAGAAGATGGCCTGGAAAGCCATGATCTTGGGAACCGGGGAAGCGATTTTGACGTTTATTAAAAAAATAACAAAAAGAAGAATCTGTAGAATTGTTCACGGTTTGGATTCTGATATTTGAAAAAAAATCATAAATTTGCATAAGCAAATTAAATAATTAAAGAATCGCTTTGTTATTTATCTATTTGCTTAAAGATATTTAAGATAAAGTGCAGTCTTCATCGACTGTTCTTTTAATGGTGTGGATATATGTCGGAAAGCCTCTTGAATTTTCATGAGGCTTTTTTGTTACCTTTACCCGTCGGTTGGCCATTTTGGATTCTCCACCACCATTTTTCAGGATGAAAAGTGGAAATAATAGCGGCATCAGGCGCAGGAACAACTAATAATATAGTAAAATCGCTTACATTTGAATTTAAGATCCAGAATCAATAAAGACACCGGACCATCCGGTATAAAATCTTAGTTGAGTTGTGTTAATGTAATCAAAAAGCGGCGGTCAGTTTGAGCTGCCGCTTTTTTTTCGTCTATATTTATCCGGATCAGCGCGAAACTACCGGTATAACTATCCATTTAAACTCTAACGAAAACACACCGTCGCGAAGCATGCACTAAAATTACTAATTTTTGTTTAGACTAATTAAATTTAATTGCAACAATTTTTGGAAATAGTCCGAAGAAGATCTCTATAGAATTACACTTTCACAAAAAAGAGGCCACCCTCAGCGGATGGCCTCTTCCCTGCTCTAGTCGGGTGTTTCAGGACAGAGCCACCGCGCCAGGCGATACTTGAAAACACTTGTCTAAAACAGACTGATGTACAGGGCTAAAATTCTGGTAGCACCATGCTCTTAGTCTGTTCACTTCGTTGGGCATCAACATTTTAATTGCTTTCCGTAGTTCTTTTTCAAATAGTTTCCGGTCGAAACTGACCTTTTGGAGAATAATTTTGATGTATTCGAGCATTGAGGCCATATTTGTACACTCGTTTAAGTTTTGGGTTGTCGTTGAGGTCTAATCAAACAACAGAAAATGGTCGCTGATTATTATACTATACAGTAAATATAGATGAAAAAAAGTATTTTTCTTTATTTTTTTTTAATTATTTCCATAGAAAACTTTGCACAACAGAGCTTTGACCGCGTGACCATTGAGCCGGAAAAAGATGAAATCATGCTTGGGCAACCTATGGAAATCAATGTCACACTCTACAATACAAGCGAAAGACCATCCGTACAATTCCCTGAGCTCAAGGATTTTACAAAAGGAAGTATGTCCACTACAACCAAGACACTGACGGAAGAAGGGAACCGGGTAATGATCCAGATCATCAGTCAGCAGTATTTCACGACTCACGCGGGCCTGCACACCATTCTTCCTTTTCATGTTACAGTCAATAAAAATCGTTTTCGAAGTGAAGGATTCAACATTGATGTCAAAGAAAACGCGAAAGATTCTATACCTGAACCCAAATCAGATGAAGCCATTTTCTCAGCGGAAATCGGAAAGGACGATGCATTTCTGTCTATAAAAACAAACAAATCCTCTGTATACGTCGGGGAGGGGTTTAACCTGAGGCTCTCTTTGTTTATCGCTAAAAATGCTCCGCTGGATATGGAGTTCTACAGGCTTGATTCACAGTTGGAGCTGATTCTGAAGTCTCTCCGCTCTCCAACCTGCTGGGAAGAAAATCTTGGCATTAGTGAGATCATCCCGAGAGATGTACTCGTGAACGGGAGGAAATTCACTGAGTACCTTATTTACCATGCGGTGTTTTTTCCCATTACGCCTCAACGCATTACCGTGCCACCTGTCCATTTGCAAATGCTCGTGCATCCCCCCGACCAGGATCAGCAGCAGACGAAAAACACGTTTCGGAATTTCACATCCCGGCTGTTGCATATTCAAGTCACCCCGCTTCCGGACCACCCCATGAAAGACCAGGTGGCCGTAGGGACTTTTCAACTCCAGGAAAATGTAGGCAAGAAAAGTCTGGCATCAGGTGAAAGCTTCAGATACCGTTTCAGAATCACCGGACAGGGCAATATCTCTGCCATTCTCCCACCGGCAGTACCCAAAAACTCATCGTTCGATTTTTATCAACCTGAAATGGAGCAAACGATCAGAAGAGATTTCGCGGGTGTGGCAGGAGAAAAAAACTTCGATTATTTCATTGTGGCCAAGCAAAAAGGAGTCTATCCCTGGGGCAACTTCTTTCAATGGATTTACTTTGATCCGCGAAAAAAAACCTATGACACACTCCGATCGGCAGAGGTGATCAATGTGAGTGGGGAAAGCCTAAAAGAAAGCCGGGATGACGGATCTGCAGACCGCCCTACCCTGTTCTCGAACATCGACCAACTGGACACGAGCCAGTTTCTAGTGGGGTATCAATCCCTTGCCAAAAACACTATTTTGGTGATTATAGCCTTTATGCTGGCAGCTATGATCTGGATTTTTAAAAATTAATTCCCACTGTACACCATAATCAGTACCTTTTCACCTTCACAGAGGAAACCCCGGCATCACAGGAGATATTAATTTTGCGTTCAGCCGCTTCGTAACCCGGTGTCTGGTACATCCCGTTTTCGACTTTTTCAAATCCATTGAGATCTTTCTTATTGACCGCGCCGTCGATCCTGATACGGCAGCCGCTTGTTTCAGGGACCATGATTTCGACTGACGCCACTCCGGATTCTATATTCACTTGCACAGCCTCGCTGAGATCACCCAGTCGGATCTTAACATCGGAAATGCCGGTACTTAAATTCAGCTGACGAACCTTATTCCTGCTCAGATCGAAATCACCTTTACCTGCTCCAACGGCGAAATCCAATGTCCATACAGGCGCTGCGTTAAGCGACATAGTCACTGTATTTTCAAGTTTTCGTTGCCCGGGGGATATACCTGCGTCGTCTGCACTGAATTCAATTGAAGCTGATCCGTCAGCTTTGTTCATCTTCATATTCGAGATATAATCGATCACAGTTGACTTTGTTTCACCCTTAAAAAGTGGGCTGCCTGGTGAACTGATCCGGAATTTCCCTGCCCCGCCTCTAAAATTCAGTCTGGCGTTTTTTACCCCCTCTTCCATTTCATAAGCGTACAACTGGCTTTCACTGCGCCGACGACCAGGTATCTCTCCATCATTGTCAGAATCACCTTCCCATCTGAAAGGAGAGCCGTTCGGGAACCCCAGCGCTTCCTCTCCTTTTAAACGGACTGCCCCCACCAGCGCAGCGAAAATCAGTGCCCATGACAACGTAGCAAAAAAAACGCTCCGACGTGCAAAAAGTCTGGCGACGCCGGCCAAAATTAACAGCACCGGCCAGAAACGAAGGATTTCAGGATCAGAAAAACTGACATACCCCAGTTGCACGAGCAACCATAACAGACCTGTCACCACCAGCACACTACCCCAAACTGAACCTCTTGATTGTTGCATATTTCTTTTGGTTATTCTATTCCTGAAAAGGAAATAGAAGTAAAATCGATTCACCTCGATCTGGACAATTGTTTTTTGAGAACAAGCAATATGCCGGCCGTGATGAGAAGCACTGGCCAGAAATAAGCCATAAGGCGCCCCTCCATCCACCCGTCGAGTAAAAAGAATACGCCCATGACAATCATCATGACACCAGGGAAAATATTACGAAAAGGCATTTTAAAAAGTTTATGTGAAAAAAATTTCTCATCCACGGCATTTAATTGACCCTGATCACGTCATCGTCGTCATTTCCTCCAGGGTCTTCCTGCGAGGCGGCAAATGGTGCATCAGAGCTGCCAACCTGATCCTGTACCGTAGGCTCAGCAGTTGGGGCTGAAGTTTGCGGATCAGGAGTATGCTGACGGGCCTGATCGGTCTTGCCGCCCTGCTGTCGAAACAAGAGATAAGCGCCTACCAGGATTAACCCAAGCGGCCAGATGTAGGGCTGAATCTCCTGCCACACCGACAGCCGGTTGACCAGCAATAGCGCACCGAAACCTATGAGTGCTATACCTGCAATCCGAATCGTCTGGTCCTGCACTTTCCTTTCCTCCTCGACGGTATAACCCTGGCCGGCTGAACCATACGACGACGCATCCATTGTACGCTTTTCCGGAAGCATAGCCCAAAAAATAATGTAGAGAGCTCCTGTCCAGAAAAAACTCGGCGGTATAGGCAATAGCAACAGGACCAGCCA
>CAZAVR010000064.1:7195-12575 GCA_964488435.1 uncultured Cytophagales bacterium
ATTTTATCAATCCCAAAATAGGCGGCCATCCCAGAAGCTACTCCTCCCAGCACCGCATCGCCGGATATTCTATACAATTTCCTTTCCATATCCTGTTTGGTTTTAAATAGTTTACAAGCCGAAACCAGAAGTAAGACACAAAACAATTACCCGTGTAAGTTAAATAATTTGCCGGGAAGTTCTTTTTTCCAATTTACAACCGGCAAATTGGTCATATAAAGGGTTCAAAACATCCTTGGGCCGTAAGTACGCAGCTTCATCATCATTCGCATCAACATCATATTGTAAAAAGCTGGTCTTTTTTCATAGCTTTATGTTACTTAATACATCTCATTACGTCAAAAAATAAAGACCAAACATAAAACCATGCTAGATCAGCTATTATCCCTTATTCAGGAACAATCCGAAGAAGCCATTGTCCGGAATCCTGCAGTTCCTAATCAAAATAACGCGGAAGTTATGCAGACACTGCTTGGCGCCATCACCGGCGGCCTGAAACAGGAAGCTGAAAGCGGAAATGTAAATGGAATCATCAGCTTGCTCTCGGGTAAATCCGGGCAGGGAAATGCATTGCTGCAAAATCCGATCGTGGCAGGAATTGCCAAAAATGCGATAGGCGCTATTGTCGAAAAATTTGGTCTCAACAGCGGTACTGCCGGTCAGATCGTCACTTCGGTCCTACCGGGGGTCATCGGATCGCTCATTAGTAAAGTAAGCAATCAGTCAGACAACAGCTTTGACTTCAATAGTATTCTGGGCAGCCTGCTGGGCGGAGGCAGCCCGGGAAGTTCTTCCGGAGGATTCGATTTTAACCAGATAGGCTATGCACTTGCCGATGGCAAACTGGACATGAATGATCTTGTGAGAATTGGCGGAAGTTTACTGGGTAATAACTCCGGCGACAAACAGACCCCGCAAAATAACACACAGGGCGGTCTGGATTTAGGCGGACTTCTGGGTGGCCTGGGAAGCTTGCTTGGTAAAAAATAACTCAGGATTTGTGTCGGCCAATGCCAAAGTCTGGACACGGATGGATATCGAAACTATACACATGCCCGTAAGCCTGGGGTTACACAACCTCAGGCTTATTGCCCAAAACAGACAAACAGACAATCTGCTGCATACGAGTCTGAAAGTTTGTCATAAAATCTCCCTCTAAAAACAAAAATGTCCTATTATCCCATGCGATCTCCCTAGGGTGCTACTACGTGTTTTGTCAGCCCTTTTAGATCATCTGGCGACTATATCCCGAAGTGTTCAAATATGGCACTGATTTCTGACAATTTGTCATTTCTGGTTACACAGCATCCGTCTGGTACGGGCTTTTTGTACAAGTAAGACAAACACGAAAAGTTAATCAGATCAAGCAATATTTAATACAATAAATACAATGGGAAAAATAATAGGAATTGACTTAGGTACTACCAACTCATGCGTGGCGGTAATCGAAGGAAATGAACCGGTAGTAATTGCAAACAGTGAGGGGGCCCGCACTACTCCGTCTGTAGTAGCCTTTACTGACAACGGAAATGGAGAGAGGAAGATCGGTGCTCCGGCCAAGAGGCAAGCGATAACCAACCCGAAACACACCATAAGCTCCATTAAGCGTTTCATGGGAAGGAGGTATGACGAAGTTACCAATGAGATGAAAACGGTTGCTTATGACGTAGAAAAAGGACCTAACAACACACCCAGGGTACGCATAGGAGAAAGACAATATACTCCGCAGGAGCTTTCTGCTTTCATTCTGGTAAAAATGAAACAGACAGCGGAAGACTATCTCGGACAGGAAGTAAAAGAGGCTGTTATCACCGTTCCGGCTTATTTTAACGATGCGGAACGTCAGGCTACCAAGGAAGCCGGACAAATAGCCGGCCTGGATGTAAAGAGAATTATCAACGAGCCGACTGCTGCAGCTCTGGCCTACGGCCTGGACAAGCAAAACCACGATATGAAGATCGCGGTCTTCGATCTTGGAGGAGGTACTTTTGATATATCTATTCTTGAACTGGGGGATGGTGTATTTGAAGTAAAATCAACCGACGGAGATACTCATCTGGGCGGAGATGATTTTGATCAGGTGATTATCAACTGGCTGGCCGACGAATTCAAAGCAGATGAAGGTGTCGACCTTCGTCAGGATGCCATGGCGCTTCAGCGTTTGAAAGAGGCTGCCGAGAAAGCCAAAGTCGAGCTTTCAAGTTCAACACAGACGGAAATCAACCTGCCTTATATATTTCCGGTAAACGGAATGCCTAAGCACCTTGTTCGCTCGCTGACCAAAGCTAAATTTGAACAGCTGGCTGATAGTCTGTTCCAGCGCATGATGGAACCTTGCCGCAGGGCTTTGAAAAACTCGGATCTGAGCAGTTCTCAAATCGACGAAGTGATCCTGGTGGGTGGCTCGACGCGTATTCCAAGAGTGCAGGAGGAAGTTGAGAAGTTTTTCGGAAGAAAACCTTCTAAAAGTGTGAACCCGGATGAAGCAGTTGCTGTTGGAGCTGCTATACAAGGTGGTGTGCTTACCGGCGAAGTGAAGGATGTTCTTCTTCTTGATGTTATCCCGCTTTCACTTGGTATAGAAACGCTGGGAGGTGTTTTCACCAAGCTTATCGAATCCAACACCACTATCCCATCCAAGAAAACAGAAGTATTTTCTACGGCAGCAGACAATCAGCCTTCCGTTGAAATCCATGTACTCCAGGGAGAACGTCCGACTGCAAGTCATAACCGTACGCTGGGCCGTTTCCATTTGTCGGACATTCCGCCGGCGCAAAGAGGAGTTCCGCAAATCGAAGTGACTTTCGACGTGGATGCGAATGGTATACTACACGTTTCTGCCAAGGACAAAGGAACTGGTAAAGAGCAAAAAATCCGTATTGAGGCTTCCAGCGGCTTAACAGATGCTGAAATCAACAGAATGCGCGAGGAAGCCAAAGCCCATGAGGCCGAAGATAAGGCGGAACGCGAGCGTATTGACAAGGTGAACGGAGCTGACGCTTTGATATTCTCTACTGAAAAAACAGCTGAAAGAATTCGGCGATAAACTTTCTGAAGGGAACAAGTCAAATATCGAAACGGCACTTGGCGAATTGCGCATTGCTCATACGGCGAGCGATCTGGCCGCTATTGACACCGCCTCTGAGAAACTTAATGCTGCATGGCAGGCTGCTTCTCAGGAGATTTATGCTGCTGCGGGAGGAAACGAGGCTGCAAATGCCGGCGAAACCCAGGCGAATCCGGGCGCCGGAAGCCAGGGAAATCCTGCCGACGACAGCGAGGTGACCGATGTCAATTTCGAAGAAGTGAAATAAGACGGCTGAATTCATCTTGCATCAGGAATAGCTGAACAAAAGGAATTCGAATGAATAAACCCGGGAGCCTGTGGAAGAAATTCTGCAGGCTCCTTCACTTTTTCAGACAATGGATGAAAGAGATCTCTAAAATGTGGGGCAGTCTGTACCGGATTTCCTACGCCCCCCCATATTGACCTTTTGTGTTTTTAGCTTTCCGGATTTCTTTTTCACTTTAGGTACTTCTTTCAGCGCGTACTCCAGCAAATCCAGATCATAATGGGGAATGAGATAATCTTCATCAAACTTACCGGCTGGAAGCGGCAAAAAATGCCTTCCGGGAAACTGTAGGGGCTCATACTCGTAGTCATACAAATAAATCGTAACGTAGCCGTCAAGACTGTACTTAATACTGATATCGGCGTACGCACCTCTGTTGCTGCGGGAAGCAAATGCCTGAGAGGCCTTACCTGTTGATTTCCCCTTCATCAGCATAGCCAGATTATACTTGAATACGCGGTGAACCGAATCAAGCTTCAAGGCTACATTGAAATAATAATTTGCATCTTTGGTGTTATCAAGAGCAGCATAAAGTACCCCGGTATTATTGATCGCACTTTTATCCTGGTAACTCTGATAGCTCAACTTTGCATCGTCGTATTTCTGCCAGTAGCGATACACATTGCCGAGGTTCACGTTGTAAAACTTGCGGGACGGATCTCTGTTCAAAGCCTGTTCAAAGTCCTGGAAAGCCATTTTATATCTGTGGTCTGACAGCTTCACGTTATTTTCATGCTCGTACCTGTTCCCCAGATAGGATTGCACAATTCCCCTGTTGTTACGAAGGTACGGCACACCCGGATTTCTTTTTACCAGGCTGTCGAACAGGGCAATGGCTTTATCCATCTGGTCACTTTCCAAAAGTCCTATTGCCCATCCGTTTTGCGCAGCAAGGTTGGTAGGATTCAAACGCAATGCCTTCGAAAACACCTCGCGACTTTTGTCGTACATATTAAAATGGAGAAGCAGATTTCCATAGTTGCTCCACATACGGTCATTTCCCTTCTCATATTTCAGGGCGCTGCTCAAAAAGCTGCCCGCATCCGAAAATTTCTTTTGGTCTATCAAAACGCTGCTCTTTCCAGCCAGGGCTTCGTATCGCCCGGGATCCAGCTGTAAGGCGGTGTCAAAATCGGCCATCGCCCGAACCTTATCTCCCAGATAGTAGTAGGAAAATCCCCGGCTTACAAATACATCTGCCAGCTGCTTGTTATCCTTATCCATCAAAGGCGCAGCCTTTACAAAATCTGCTATAGCCAGATCATATTTCTTCAATCCGTAGTAGGCAATTGCCCTGCCAAGGTATGCTGACAAATAACCGGGATCCTGCTGAAGAAGACGATCAAAAGTGGTACGGGCTGACGCATAATAGTGCTGGGAGAGCATCACATTGGCCAGCCCGCATTTCGCCATCTTCTCCGTGAGCGAGGATTTCGAAGCCAGTGTATAATAGCGCCTCGCTTCATCTATTTTTCCCAGCCCATAAAACGCGTGACCCATACCCAGGTAGGCATGCGCCCTGAATCTCCTGTCCGTTCCAGCCATATATTTCTCAAAAATAGACTTTGCGGCGTCGAACTTCCCCAGTGAGAGCAAAGCATTGGCATACCGGACTTCAGCCTTCGGATGCAGATCTACGACTTTCTCAAAATCAGACACCGCTTTTCTGTCCTCATCCTGCAACATAAGAATATCTCCGCGTTGCAGCCGATACGCGAGCAAATCTTTATGCCTGATAGCTGCTGTAATACTGGAGACTGCGTTTTCGTACGCTCCCGACAATTTGTACAGCATCCCGGAATTGTAATCCCATTTGCCATCAGGATTCTGCGCCACACCATTTTTCAGGAGCGTATACGCCTGATCGCGGTGTTTGCCATTGCCCAATGCCACCAATGTATTCAAAGAAGCGGCTCCCACACCACCCGAAGCAGAAAGATATCGGCCGGATTCCTCAAACTGCTCATTGAGCAGATACACCAGACCCGTATGGTAAACCATTTTGGCATCCGTTGCTACCGGTCCAT
>CAZAVR010000064.1:12585-13251 GCA_964488435.1 uncultured Cytophagales bacterium
GGCAGTAATCAAATGAAGGGATTTCTGAAAGCTTCCGTAAAGCGCCGTAATAACGGCTTCATTATTGGCTTTTTTTAAAGAATCCTCCGGCAGATAGTAAGCCCGGTGATACAATCTGTAGGCCTTCTCCAGTTCATGAACATTCCGTCGATACGCAGGCTGATTGAGCAGCGAAAGGTTATTCTCCTCAAATGCTTTGTTAAAAACTGGCAGCACCCGATCCAGCAACTCTTTGCACAGACGAAAGTCCTGAGCCATCACCCGCGAACAAAAACCGTTCAGAATCAGACACAAGCCCAACAACAATATGATACGAAAACCTACCAAATTGATTAGGTAATTTAGAATTTAAACCTCCTAAATTAGGCAAAGATTTTCAAAAATCAATTCCAGGGTGCCTTCATGGCTTCAATCAAGGGGAGAACCTGGTTATGCCCTTTTCACCTTTGTGAGCACGCCGTTCACCAGTATATCCAGTTCCGTTCCTCCGTTTACGGTCACGTCCACACCGTCTTTTGATACTGAAACTTTCAAACGACTGCCACGGAAACCGATCCTGAAGGAATAAGCATCCCAATTTTCAGGTATGTATGGCTGCAGCGAAAGCCGATCTCCTGTGACACGAAGCCCTGCAAAACCCCTCACAATACTCATCCATGTACCTGC
>CAZAVR010000065.1:0-13211 GCA_964488435.1 uncultured Cytophagales bacterium
GGCAGGACATGAAATCTGGGTGGCCGACAACGCGTCTACCGACGGCTCCATGGAATGGCTGAGCCGCACCTACCCCCAAATAAAATTAATCACATCCACTGAAAATCTGGGTTATGCGGGTGGCTACAACTTTGCCCTCCGACAGATTGAGGCTACTTACTATATACTTCTGAATTCCGATGTGCAGGTGACGCCAGGCTGGATAGATCCCGTTGTGCGTTTCATGGAATCCGATAAGCATATTGCAGCCTGCCAGCCTAAAATCCTGGCCTATGACCTGCCTACGCATTTCGAGTACGCCGGTGCCGCCGGCGGATTTATGGATTTTCTGGGTTATCCGTTTTGTCGGGGGAGGATATTTGATACCAGGGAGGAAGACAGGGGGCAGTACGATGATACATCCGATGTCTTTTGGGCCACGGGTGCCTGTTTGTTTATACGCTCGGAGTCGTTTCATCTCGCCGAAGGTTTCGACGATCGGTTTTTTGCACACATGGAGGAAATCGATTTGTGCTGGCGGCTTCTGCACATGGGCAAGCGCATTACGTATTGCGGTCAATCCCAGGTATATCACGTAGGCGGGGGCACTTTGCATAAATCGAATCCCCGGAAGACATTTCTTAATTACAGGAATAATCTTGTGATGCTTTACAAAAATCTTCCTAAAGGGCGAAGGTGGAAAACTATTTTAATGCGATTGGTTCTTGACGGTATTTCCAGCATCAGGTTCATGACGGCCGGAGCCTGGCCCGACGTATTTGCTATACTCAGAGCGCACTTCGCTTTTTACGGTATGGTTAAAACCCTCTCGAAAACCACTACCCGCAGCGACTATAGAGCTCCGTTATACCCGAGAAGTGTTGTCATGGAATATTTTATAAAGGGGAGACATATCTTTCCCGATTTGAAAGGAAAATCAGAAAATCAATAATAGTATTTGCTCGGTAAGATGCCTTTTATAACTCCCAGATGGTGGGATTGCTGTGCCTGCGCCAGTGCTTTTGAAGTTCCATCCAAAAAGCCATCACCAGATAAATAATAATGGGAGAGCCGAAGGTGAGGAAGCTGGCGTAGATAAAATAAAGACGGATTGAACTGGCGGAAATAGAGAGCCTTTCTCCCAGACGAGCGCATACACCAAAAATATGGTTTTCCAGATAATACCTTACATGTTCCATCTCATGCATTCGATTTTTGCTTTGCAAAGGTATAAAAAAAACATTAAAACCTGTAAATAAATCTGGTAACCGAAAATCCGGATGTGATTATTCGGGTGGTATAACTGCCCGTTAATCAAATTGTTGTAACATTTCTGTTGTTTTTTGAACAATTTTCGTTTCTTTGTGTTTGAAGAGTGAAAAAAGTCCTTTCCGGTTCTTCGGCAATGAAATTTTAGTACTCTTTGCTTAATTTTCTCTAAATTTTTATTTTTTATTACAATGGCAACAGGTACTGTTAAATTTTTCAATGAAGCCAAAGGGTTCGGTTTCATCGTTGAAGACGACACAAACAAAGACATCTTCGTTCACGTTTCAGGACTGGGTGGTTTGACAATTCGTGAAAACGATCGTGTTGAGTACGATGTAGTGGAAGGAAAAAAGGGGCTTAACGCTGTACAGGTAAAAAAGATATAAGTTTCTTTTTTAATTTGTCACGATTTGAGAGGCTGTTTTCTTAATGGGAGACGGCCTCTTCTATTTTGTGGCTTCGGCTCTGCTCAGCCACCGCTCCCCGCTGGATTTTCTCCCGCTGGCTTCGCTCAGCCAGCGGGAGAAAAGCACTATCTAAGAAAGATACAAAATATTTTTGAGAATACCAAGAGATCCCGGAAATTATTCCATTCGTGCCGGCTACAGATTTGTTACTTATCTGACCTTCTGCCTCCGCTGCATGGCCTCACGCCAGGTAGTCAGTATAATCCCTTCTTTTTCGATATACTTTCTCAACTCGGGATCAATCATGGCGAGTAAATCTCCCTCACGGGTTTGGCCTGAACCGGATATATGCTCGAATACTTCCGTAGGGGCCGTACAGTGCATGATCATCATAGTCAGTCCGGGGCTTATTTCTTTCAGACCCTCAATATATTTGGCAGTTTTGTATTTTTGAAGCTCCTCTTTAGATAACCCGTCTTTCTTTTCGGGAAGCCAGCCGTAGCTTTTGTTGTGAAGGTCATCAAGAACAGGAAGTCCTGATTCCCAGAGTTTCTTTCCAAGATTTCGGATCATCGTGAGTGCGTCTCCTGACATACGCTCGTCTTCTTTGATGAGTTTGTTATGACCACCGGGAAACATCACCGGGATTTTTTCGTCTATTCCCACTTTTACATAGCGCTCAAGAAAAGCCGGGCTTGCAAAAAGCGTTCCCATGTGGGAGTCCATGTGTGTAGGTTCAAAGCCCATGGTGCGGGCACGCTCCAGCTGGGCACGTATTTCTTTCTCTACATCGTCGGGACTGCCATGTTTTACAACGTCCCGTACACTCGGCCAAAGTGCTCCTTCTTTGTCTACCAGCGAACCTACAGCAGGTTTACCCGCAAGCGGCCCCCAGCGGTAGTCTTTCCATTCAGACGTCAGCGTTAGATGCAGTCCTGCATCGACACCAGGATTGTCCTTTAAGAAATGAACAAAACCCGGCACCCAGCCACAGGGCATCATCACGCTGACTGAGTTGGCCACTCCGTCTGTAAGCGCCTTTACTGTTCCCAGGTTAGAGTCGTAGGACATGCCTGCGTCGTCGATATGAAGAATGACTACTTTTTTGCCTTTCGGATAGCCCAGCTTTTCAGCATAGGTGGCGGATGGGTAGGATTGGCCCTGGACCAGAAAAGGGAGCATGCACAGGCCCCAGAAAAAATTTCTCATAAAAAAAGATATTCTTGTTACGTAAATATATACTGGCTGCAAATGGGATTGGACTACTGTTGTTTTTTAGCAGGTTGCATAAACCAATGCCTGAAGAGTGATCATCTCTTCCCGTTGGCATGCAAGCTGTCGAGGATTAGCTTAAACCGTCCATGCTTCAGCGGATTCTGTATGTTTAACTGCCAACATATTGTCTCCGTTCAGATCAGTAAGCAGGCCTGCTTCTACAAAAGGAACAAACGAAACGATCAGATGAGAAGCGATGATATAAAAAGGGCGTTTCAAAGCTCGTCTTTGCTTAACAAGATAACGGCCTATGATTATTGGAAGAAACGTAGTGGCGACAAGGGATAATTTTGTTATTATTGACTGGCTTTCCTCACTAAAGTGGCTTGTTTCAATAATACATACAAATAATGCTGTTTTCAAAGCAGCCGCAAGCGGAGCCCGGGGGAACCGTCCGGTGGTTGTCAGAAATGATTCTTTGAGTGCCTGAACCGAAGGAAGCCTGTACATGGAATATTTGCAAATAAATGGATGGAACAATAGGGCAATGTTCTCTGCGTTATGAGCAAGCACAAGATAATGAACTTTACAATGCGAGAAGTCTCGAAATTAGCATTTTTTATGGTGTTGGTGACGGCCGGCAGATCCTACGGTCAATCTTTTAATCTGAGTCGGCTTTTCTATCCGAATGCGTCTGTGAAAGCGGAATATTATGTTCCTTCTTCT
Source organism: uncultured Cytophagales bacterium (assembly GCA_964488435.1). Lineage (GTDB taxonomy): Bacteria > Bacteroidota > Bacteroidia > Cytophagales > Spirosomataceae > JBEBSO01. Next base: position 3,597 of record CAZAVR010000065.1, read on the forward strand.
ACCCCGTCTGGCGGCGAATTCGGGCTTACCAGAACAAGTTTTTTTGGTATGACACCCATTCAGAGCGAGGTGAATGTGGGTTATTCGCTGCGCAAGAAATTCGATATCAAAGCGATACATACCGTTATGTACGGGCACTATACGCAGTTACAACCTACCATTGCCGGAATCAGAACTCCCGAAGACGGCTACAAAACGGCGTCACTGGGAGTAATAAGGCTCCAGGCAAGCCTGAAGGATCGGCTGTGGGTGTACGGCGGCGGTTTGGGTGTGACAGAAACCAATGAAACATTCTTCGCTCCTCAGCCTTATATCTGGGGAGGGGCAGCCCGACTTCGGATCTTCGGACTTCATTCTCAGCTGATGTACGGATCGGTACTTGTTTTCAGTCAGAAACTCAGGGTTGTCCCTGTGCTGGGTTTTAATAAGAGATTTGCACGCCATTGGCGCGCAACAGCCGTGCTTCCTTTCTCGGCAAATGTCAATTACAAAGCCAATAAGTTTTTTAACGTCGACATGCTGGCCGGTATAAACGGATACAGCGGAGGATTCAAAATACAGGGCCCTGAGGAAAAGCTGGTTCGCCGGGAAAATTATCAACACCTCAAAGTGGGTATGGCGGCCAATCTGCACCTTTTCACAGTGATCAATCTGTCGGCAGAAGCGGGTCTCACGGGATTCCGTACCGTAAGGGTATTTAACAGTGCAAGGGAGAACCTTTCATCGACTTCTCCGGGTCCGTCGCCTTATGTTGGCGTAAGTTTCCGCTACATTACAAGCCGATCCGGGATTTCGTCCCGCTTTACCAGCAAATTGGGCATAGGGGGAACAGGAGTCGGTTGGTAACCCACGGCACGGCAGGAGAATTTTGTAAACTTTTTGCGAATGACTGCACGTTTGAAACTGTATCGGGATGTCGTTAAAAACATGGGATGGCGCTATGTCTTTTTCCGATTATGGTACGAGTTTCAAAGAAATGCCGGTCTTCTTGTTTTACGATACCCGTCCGCCACGACCTTTTATCATTTCGTAAGTCTGGCCGACTGGAAAAAGCTACCCGTTCGCTTTTTTTTTGAAGGCCGGCCTTCTGCGAAGCAATTTTATAATTTACAGAATAGCTCTGAAGCAGGGACTGCCTTACGTGGGCGCGTGCGCAGGTGGGAGGATGGGGAGGTTTTATTTTTTAATGCTGTATGGTATCGGGTTGAAGGTTGGCTGACAAACCCGGTCTCCCATTACAAATACGACATAAAAAAACACTGGAGCAGAATTCCGGATTTTTCCAGGGAGCACGGCGATATCAAACTGGTATGGGAGAAGTCGCGGTTTTGTTTCGTTTATGATCTCATCAGATATGACTTACATTTCGCAGAAGACAAGTCTGATATGGTGTTCAGCGCGATAGATAGCTGGATTGCAGAAAACCCCGTTAATTATGGTCCCAACTGGCGCTGTAGCCAGGAAATTAGCTTAAGGGTTTTAAACTGGACCTTTGCCTTGCACTATTACAAGGATTCTCCTCACCTGGATGATCAGCGCTTTACCCGGATTGCAAACAGTATCTTTCACCAGATGCACCACGTCCGGAAGAATATAAATTTCTCAAGAATTGCGGTGCGGAACAATCATGTGCTGACAGAGTCTCTGGCGCTTTATCTGACGGGAACGCTGTATCCCTTTTTCCCGGATAGCGACCGGTGGAAAAGAGATGGTAAAAGGTGGTTTGAGGAAGAAGTCGCCTACCAGGTTTATGATGACGGGTCGTATCTCCAGTTTTCCATGAATTATCATCGTGTGGTCGTTCAGTTGCTTGGTTGGGCCATTCGTTTGGCGGATTTGAACGGTGACGGCTGGTCGGAAAGCCTTCTTGCAAAAGCGAGAAAATCGCTACGTTTCCTCCGTGCTGCGCAGAATGATTCGACAGGCTGGCTCCCCAACTATGGGAATAACGACGGTACTCTTTTCTTCCCTTTGAGCGAAGCTCATTTCCGGGATTTCCGACCTCAGCTGGCTGCATTGGCAACGATACTCGGGGAACCTGTTACTTATAAAAGCGGAGTCTGGGAGGAGGAAGCACTGTGGCTTGCCGGAGATCATGCTTCCAAAAGTGATGAAAGGGTATCGGATGTCCCGGAGGTGAATTCATTTGATTCCGGCGGCTTCTATATTATGAAGGATCTGGATGCGATCACTTTTATTCGCTGCGGCTTCTATCGTGACAGGCCGTTTCAGGCCGACAATCTGCACCTCGACCTGCAGGTAGGAGCAGTCAATATACTGCGTGATGCAGGTACATACAGTTACAATGGAGATAGGGGTATGCTGGATTTTTTTGGCGGGAGTATTGGGCATAATACGGTAAAAATCGGGCCCCATGATCAGATGTATCGCGGGCCGAGGTTTATCTGGACAGATTGGATACGCAGGGCTGAAGGAGACTGGGTCAAAGATGGGGAAGATTACGTATTCAGCGGATGGTTTGAGGGATTTCCGGGAGCCGGTAAAAATATTCGTCATCACCGGAAAGTAAAGAAAACGACGGGAAAACATATCTGGTTGATTGAGGATAGCATTCTGAATGCGGATGCTGGTGTTGCTATGCATCAGATATGGCATCCGGCAGCATCTTTTTTTCAGAACTTTACTTTGCGAGCGTGGGATAAGAAGGGAATAGAACTGACAGCTGAAGCGAAAGAAGGGTGGTATGCCGAGAAGTACGGAATAAAAGTACAGGCACCATACTTTGTCTTTTCTTCTTTAGGAGGGTTCATCCGGACCGAAATAAGCGCGGTGACCGTCTGATCAGGCGGGCCTGGAGCCCGGTTTTATGTAGATTGCTATTAAATTTTGCATTTTTTTTAATTTCGTTTAGGGTTTTGTGGCGGTTAGTTGACTTTAGGGCATAAACTGATGAATAACCCAACATGGTGCATGTATCAAAGGTTTGAAGATAGTGATCTGGTAGATTTTTTGGCAAAAGGGGATAAACGTGCGTTTGAGCATATTTACAACCGCTATTGGCTGAAGCTGTATGGTATTGCTTACCAGGATACAGGCGTAAAGGAAGATGCCGAAGAGATAGTGCATGACGTCTTCGAGAGTCTGTGGAAACGGAGGGAGGAATCTAACATTTTTAACCTGGGAGCCTATCTGGTGGTTTCGGTCAAGCATCGGACCAATAATTTCATCAAGTCCTGTATCACGCAGCGGAAGTACCAGGAGTACCTGATTTTTCATGAGATCCGCCAGAATTTTGCCACTGAGGAAGTTATCCATTTCAGTGATCTGGCCAGGGCTGTCGATGAGGTGATGAAAAAAATGCCTGATAAAACCTCGGAAGCCTTCCGTTTGAGCCGATTTGAAAATCTATCCGTCAAGGATATCGCCAAAATATTGCAGATTTCAGAAAAGGGGGTGGAATACCACATTACCCAGTCCCTTAAATTACTTAGAGAACAATTAAAGGCTTATCAGTCAAACAATTAATATGAACCGGCACGATTTTGATATCTTGTTGCAGAAGTACCTTAACGGAGAATGCAACCGGGAAGAGAGCGAGCAAATAGAGCGCTGGTCGGAAAGTATGTTGCATCACAGTCACGTGGTGTTCGAAGCTTCAGAGGAAAAGTCCGTCCGGCGGCGATTATGGAAAAAGTTAAAAAAAACAAGCTTATATCCGGGCGGCCCGCGCGTGATGTGGTGGCGGGCGGGAATTGCCGCGATGCTTGCGGTTGCGATTGGCCTCACTTATTTATACGGCCCGGTGTTTCGCGGGTCGCCGGATCTCAACAGCTATTCCTCCAACCGGCACGGAAATGGAATCAGCCTGGAAAACGAGGCGTTGGATTTTGTAACCATTGTGAGTACGGAGGCCGGTCGAAGTCATCTCCTGGAGGATGGTACCCGGGTTCGCCTTCATAAAGGAAGCAGACTTCGTTATCCTGTGCATTTCGGAAAGAATCAGCGAAAAGTAGAGCTCACCGGAGAGGCTTTTTTTGAAGTGAAAAAAGACGCCGCCCGTCCCTTTTTTGTATTAACCGGTGATTTGATCACGCAGGTACTCGGGACCAGTTTTAACGTGAGTTCTTACGCAAATTCCGGGTCCATTGTGGTATCGGTAGTAAGCGGTCGTGTATCAGTATATGAAAATATGCCTGAAGGGACTGTTCAGAAGAACGGAGTAATCCTTACTCCCAATCAACAGATTACCTTTGACAGGGCATCGAAAAAGCTGGTTCCGGAGCTTGTCAAGGATCCGCAAATGGTCAATCCTCCTGCAAAAGAACAATCATTCATGTTCAGAGAAGTTCCGTTGTCAGATGTGCTGAAAGCCGTTCAACATGCTTTTAATGTCGAGATTGTGCTGGAATCGCCTATGCTGCAAAACTGTATTTTTACCGGAGATCTGAATGATCTGTCACTCCATACCCAGCTGCTGTTTATATGTAGTGCTGTGAATGGTACCTACGAACTACGGGGTACCACCTTTTTTATACGAGGTGAGGGATGTCCCTGATGCCGTTACCCTAAAATAAACTACTTCAATATGGTATAATTAAAACGATCGTTTCCAGAAAAAAAGCCAATAATGGGCGAACATTATTGGCTTGAACTGTCCGGACAGAAGGCGAATCCTGCCCGGTTGACAGCTTGTTTTTGCATTTGTCTAATTTCAAAAACTATTAAAGTTATGAATAATAGCGTTCCAATACAACGGTTCATTAAGAAAACTATGCGGCTTACCGTTACCCAATTATTTTTATCGGCTGTTTTCTGCAGTTTGTCGCTGGCAAATAATTCTAAAGCCCAGAAGGTACTTCAGAAGGAGGTGTCCATTCACATGGAGTCAGCGGAGATAAGGAGGATCCTTGGCCAGATCGAGCAGCAGACCAACGTCAAGTTTATTTACAGTACACAAAGCATACAACCTACCCAAACCGCCTCTATCAATGTAGCGGGTCGCTCCCTTTCCCGTGTACTGGATGAGCTGCTTGTACCCATCAATGTAGAGTATAAAGTGATAGATTCCCGGATCATTCTTCAGAAAAAAAAAGGGAGGAAAATCTGCCGGCCCAACTTCCGAAGTTCAACCGGACCGGCAATTGAAGGGAAGGGTTACGGACGAGGCAGGAGAGGGCCTGCCCGGGGTGAGCATTCTGATCAGGGGAACACAGACAGGTACCACTACGAATGTATCAGGAGATTACTCCCTGGATATAAAAGATGACAACACTGTGCTGTCTTTTTCATTTGTAGGGTATATGAGCAAGGAAATTACAGTGGGCAACCGTGTTACGCTGAACGTTTCGCTTGTTCCGGATACCAAAGCACTGGAGGAGTTGATTGTAGTGGGTTACGGTGAGCAGTCGAAGAAGAAGGTGTCCACAGCAATCAGTAAGGTGGCCGGAAAGGATATCAATAAGTTGCCGGTTGCACTCGCAGGTGATGCGTTGGCCGGTATGGCCGCGGGTGTTCAGGTACAATCGGGAAGCGGTGGAATCCCCGGCGAGCCGCCCGTCATCCGGATCCGTGGCATAGGGACACTGGGAGCTTCTAATGATCCATTGTTTGTTGTGGATGGCTATCCACTTCCCAATGCCAGTGAGTTTTCCAGGATTAATGTTTCCGATATCGAATCCATAGAGGTGCTGAAGGATGCTGCATCGGCCGCTATTTATGGGTCGAGGGCTGCTAACGGTGTGGTCATGGTGACTACGAAACGAGGGAAAAGCGGGAAGGTATCGTTTGATGTGAATGCCTACACAGGGATCCAGCAGGTCGGACGCAGGATGGAAGTGATGAACAAGACCGAATACCTGAAGTATGCGAAAGATGCAAGGACTGCTCTGGGACTATCCATCCCGGACGCCTATAATAACCCGGCTCAGTTGGCGGATACCGATTGGCAGAAGGAGATATTCCGTAACGCACCTATGTCGAAAATAGATGTCAGTGCACGCGGGGGCAATGAGCACGTCCGATACGCCGTTTCAGGTAGTTATACTACCCAGGACGGAACCATGCGCGGAACGGATTTCGATTTATTTACATTGAGAACCAACATCGATGCCGACTTGAGTAAAAAGTTAAAGATGGGGGTCAACTTTGCGCCGTCCTATACAAAAAGAAATATCAAACCATCTCCGCAAAGTCCCGGTAATACCGGTTATGACCCTATTTACTCTTCCATGCTTATCCCGCCTGTCGTGTCGGTATTTTTAGAAAATGGCGATTACGGGCAGAATAACGTACTTCCGCATACTCAGTACGGGTTCTCTGAGATAGGAGTTTACAATCCGAGAGCGATCCTGGATTTGTATCAAAACAGAATCCAGGGCTTCAGTGTGCAGAACAACCTTTTCCTTGAATATGAAATTATTCCCGGTCTGAAACTGAAATCGCAGGGAGGAGCTTTGATAACCACAGGCGACCAGGCCATTTACACACCCGCAACATTGGCAAATTCTCTTTCGCCGTTCGCGAATCTTTCGACACCGAGCCTAGCCGGGATTGCCGCGAGCGCCAGTTCTACCAGAACTGTGGATTGGGTTTGGGAGAACAATTTAAATTATCAGACGCGGATAGGTGAGGATCACAATTTTGGAGCGATGGTCTTGTACTCACTTCAAAAATTCAGTTCTTATAATACAGGTACTTCAGGTCGGGTAGGGAGCTTTACGAATGCACTTGTGCAGAACCCTACGGCTTCTTCAGATCAGGTGGGGACAGTTAGCTACGGGGTAAACAGTTTTATTTCTTATGCAGCCCGTGTGAACTACGACTACCGGGATAAATATCTGTTTTCGGCCTCTATACGTTCGGATGGTTCCTCGAGGTTTGGACCTGAAAACAGGTTTGGGGTTTTTCAGTCCTATTCTGCAGGATGGAGACTTACGGAGGAGAAGTTTATGCTGGGACAGAGGATCTTTTCTGAGCTTAAGATCCGGGCTAGCTATGGCGAGACAGGCAATGCAAGTATAGGGGATTTTACATGGATCAGCCAGATGATTCCCGGCAACTACAGTTTCGGCGGTCAACGAACCGCGGGTTCGGCACCTTCCGGCTTTATGAACCGGAGCCTGACCTGGGAAAAGAACCGGCAAGTCAACTTGGGAGTAGAGGCCGGATTTCTGAAAGATCGTGTCGTACTGTCTGTAGATGTGTATAACAAGAGGACACACGGCATGTTGTTTGCTAAGGAACTTCCCGGTATCATTGGATATGCGAGCTCTTTTCAAACCAATATAGGAGAGATACAAAACAAAGGGATAGAATTTGACCTGAATACAAAAAATACGAGAGGTGCGATCGTTTGGACGACAAATCTGAATTTTAGTTTTAACAAGACCAAGGTACTTGACCTGGGCGGCAGACAGGCATTGAATGCGCTACCGGGTACGGGGGGCTGGGCCAATGTGTACCAGATCAGGGTGGGAGAGCCCATCGGTAATTTTTACGGGTTTGTGATTGACGGCGTCATCAAAAATGAAGCTCAGCTGAAAGGAAACCCACAGTGGGCGGGATCGAATGTCGGGGACTACCAGATCAGGGATGTGAATAAAGACGGCAGTATCAATGAAAGCGACCGCATGTATTTGGGCAACGGTTTTCCTAAATCTATTTTTGGGGTTACTAATAACCTGGCCTACAAGAACTTTGATTTGAGTTTTATTCTACAGGGAGTGCTGGGTAACAGTATTATCAATGGGGCAAGCCGCCATACACAACTCTGGGCGGGAAGGTTCAACACTACGAAAGATATGGTGGACAATTATTTTGATCCTTCCAACCCCGACAGAGACGTCAAATATGCGAGGGTAGGAAACAGGGGCGGATTTAGTACCGCTGGAAACTTGCATAGTTATGCCGTTTTTAAAGGCGACTTTTTAAGATTGAGAAACATTACTATTGGGTACAATCTTGACAGCAGACTTTTGAGTTCATTGAAAGTAAGATCATTGCGGGTATATGCGACCGGTCAAAATTTGTTTACACTCACCCAATATCCAGGATTTAACCCCGAACCCAGTCAGTATGGCAATACGGTATACCAACCTGGTTCTGACCAGACCACCTATCCGGTGAACAGGAGTTTCATGATTGGACTGAATGTTGGATTCTAAACTATTTAAAAAGGAGTTATCATGAAGAGCATATATAAGTTATCAGCCTATCTGTTTTCGTTATCAGCACTATTCGGCTGTAGCGACTTCGTTAATATTGATTCGCCTTCATTGGTGCGGCAAGATCAGTTTTTTGCGAGCCAATCTGATGTAACCGCAGCAGTGACGGGTTTGTATTCCGGTTTGAGGAGCTATTATGGAGGATTTTATGAGGTGGCCGAGCTTCCTTCTGACAACACCGGGATCAATGGGTATACGCTTGCGTCTGCTCCCATGGATCAGTTGAACTGGCTGCCGAGCACCGGAGCCATTGGGACGAGGTGGACCGTCTCTTATAACGTGATCGCGAGAGCAAATGCGATTTTGGAGCGTATAGATGGTATTGCTATGCCGTCCGATCTGAGGAATCAATATATAGGGGAGGCCAGGTTTATGAGAGCCCTTATGTACTTTAATTTGGTTCAGTTTTTCGGAGATGTCCCCTTGATCGTCAGGGAGATTAAAACCGAGCAAGAAGCGTATACGTACAACCGGGAGAAGGTGGCAAAGGTATATGCTCAAATCGAGGAGGACCTGAATGCAGCTTCGTCCCTCCTTCCCGCACAATATAGCGGTGCAAATGTAGGGCGAGTCACCTCTGGTGCGGTAGGGGCATTATTGGGGAAGGTTTATGTAACTAATAAACAGTACGACAAGGCTGTTCAGGTCCTGGAGAAAGTGGTGCAATCAGGAAGTTATCTGCTTCTTCAGAATTATGCGGATGTTTTCAGCGTAGTTAACAAAAACAACAGGGAGATTATTTTTGATGTGCAATACTTTGGCGGAGCGGGATTTGGCGAAGGGAGCAACTTTTCTATCTCGTTTGCGCCTTTCGGATCCGGCACTTCTATTACCAGCGGCGGAACACCGGGAAGCTCCAATATCGGAACCAGAGATTTGTTCGAAGCCTTTTCTGTGGATGATAAAAGGAGAGATGTATCCCTCAGACTGTACCCTTCTCCTGATTCTCTCTACTACACAAGCAAGTTCCTGGACAAGCCCATTGCCGCAAACGAAGGCAAAAACCACTGGCCTGTGCTTAGGTATTCAGATGTTTTGCTGCTTCTGGCTGAAGCGCAAAATGAAAACGGGAATGCCACTGAAGCGGCCCGCTTTCTTAATATGGTGCGGGATAGGGCTGGTTTAGGTAAACTGGAAGGGCTTTCGAAAGAGGCGTTTCGTAGTGTTGTCCTGAAAGAAAGAAGACTCGAGTTGTGTTTCGAAGGGAGCAGATGGTTTGATCTCATTCGCACCGGGACCATGCTGGAGGTAATGACAGCTTACAAGCAAAAGTATTTGAAATACGGAGGGTATCTGGTGGATAACTACGTTGTCACGGCAAACAAGGTATTATTTCCGATTCCGTTCAGGGAGATCAGTCTCAATCCCGACCTTGGGCAGAATCCGGGATATCAATAAGCCCACCCGATGTTTTAGGGAAATTTTACGATCT
>CAZAVR010000066.1:0-13188 GCA_964488435.1 uncultured Cytophagales bacterium
TTTTGGTCATTCCCTCCGCTATACAGCCCAATACTTCAAGCTCCCGTTTCGAAAAGAGCGCCTCTTCAGGATGGAGAAAGTACTTCCTTTTGTAGACCGTCCCGGACTTTCCGCCGGCCTCTTCGGTCCCGACTTCTTCAATGACACTCGTGATAGCGTTATGAGGAACGTAATCCTGTACCTGCATGATAAAGCCGAGGCTTATCCTCGGGTTTCCTAGTTCATCGGGCAACAGAAAGCTGTTACGCTGGAGAATGTTCACGTACTGCCCGGATCTGTTTCTCAGCCTGAAGTTGTACGAAAACAGGAGATTTTCATAGGAATCATGCGGTGTCGTCTGCAGGAATGCCAGCCTGTCGCTAAAAATCTGTTCGTTGAATATCCTGAGATCATCTTTGTGATAAATATCGGTCGTGTAACCAATCCCTCCGTCCAGAAAATAATCGGCCCCGTTGATCAGTATTTCTTTTACCCATTTCGACATGGTAAGGTAGGTGCCGGTGGTATAGTCCAGGGCAAACAAGGCAGGAATACTGCCCGAAAAGGCATTCAGAAACTGCTGGTTAAAGTTGAACAATTGATGAATGACCTGGAACTGTGAAAGGTCCGCCAACCCCTCGTTTCTGACAAAGCCCTGATTGTATTCAAGCCAGGTGACTGATTTTTTTCTCACGCCGAACAGGAAGCTATTGTTAAATCCTTTATCTCATTTCGCTTATTCTAATCAGATGATTCCGTTTCTTATGGCAAAACTTATCAGGGCTGATGCGTTGGGCGTATTAGTCTTTTGAATCATGTTCCTTCTGTGATTGACAACCGTATGTTCACTGACGAACAGCTTGTCGGCAATTTGTTTGGTAGAAAGCCCCTCCGACATCCAGAGCAGAACTTCCCTCTCGCGCTTGGTCAGCAACTGATCTTCTTCCCGGGTAAAATAGGTTGTTTTGGAAATAGTTTCACTCTGTCGTTCCGGAGAATCCGGGTAGATTCTTTCGATCAGCTCTATGACGTCCCGGCTTTGACGATGATGCTCGATATGGGTGACCATACCCAGCCCGATAAGAGGTCTGCCGTCGTGGTCGGACTTAATAAAACAACTTCGTTGAAGCAGATGGGTCATACGTTTGCGAGCATTTCGCATCCTGAAATTATGGGTAAAAACATAGTCTTTGTGTTCCAGATGGGGTTTCTCCCGGAGCAAAGCGAGACGGTGGGGAAACATTTTCTCGTTCAGTATTTTGAGATCTTCTTCCAGCAAATTTTCGGCAAGCAGGGACATTCCTTCCACCATGAAGTCCCTGGTGGTGAAACCAAGTAACGCTTTGACAGTATCCGACATGCTCATGTACTGACCGGTAGTATAGTCCAGCATATAAAACACCGGCAGGCATTTGGCAAAAAGCGCGATTTGACTACGGGTGAAACGAATGAGGGGATCAAGCCCCTCTGCTGTCAGTTCTTCCGGCTCGTACATCCTGTTCCGGAGGCTGTCTGTATACCCCAACCAGCTAGACGGAGAAACTTTCATTGTTTAAGTGCGGAAAGCGTGATTTTAAGAGGAATTTGTAGCGCTAAATTAATTGAAAAACGTTCAAAAAAGAAAAGCTTACTGGTTATCCGTCCGGGTCCCCGGAAACACTCCACTCAGATAACAGCCATCTATCAGCAGAAAGCAAACTTCTTTAAGTTAAACAAATTCAAACCGGGACTGCTCCGGCGAATAAAAAGGGTGTTTTCCCCGGTCTGAGCACTGCGCCTTCTACGGTTGAATCTACCTAACGGTAGTAGCAGAAGACATCTAAAAATGACAATAAAATGCCATTTAACGACACCACGTAGGCAGCTAATTTTGCGTCGGAACTACCCTTTTAGTCTGGTTAACTGTACTGTATTATTTTCATCTCCATGCACAATCGTTTGTTTAATCGCCGATCATTTACAGCATTTTCAAATAGGTTTTTTCTGTTGTTGACGGTAATCTGGCTTCCCGGCAAAATCTGTGGGCAGGGTATTTACCAGATGTGGGGTATGGCGCCCTACGACTATCTGAGCCCTAATTCGGCAGGTTTTTTTCGGTTTGATCCCGTTGAAAAAAAATTTCCGGAAGTCGGAGTTCTCCCGAAGTCGGTGCCGCCTGCCGGCTCAGTGAGCAACCTGTTTGAGTATGAGGGTAAAGTGTTCGGTGTTTCCAATATAGGCGGGCACAATAACTGGGGTTTTATCTTTGAATTGGATCCGGCGGGTGGAACGCTGATTAACAGAGGTGACTTCTCTGAGGGGACAGGGCGTTTCGTTATCGGACAGCTAACGTATCGAGAGGGCAAATTTTATGGAGTCACACAGTATGGCGGGAACAATGAGCGGGGAATGCTCTTCGAATGGGATCCCGCCTCCGGTAACATTACAGGTAAGATTTCTTTTTCCGAATCGCTGGGTTATTCTCCTTGCTGGAATCTGACACTAAAAAATGGAAAGCTTTACGGTTTTACCACTTCAGGGGGAGCTAACAATAAGGGTATCATCTTTGAATGGGACCCCGTTCTAAATGTGTACAACAAACGTCGGGACCTGACTGCGTTCATACACAACGGAAGCAGATTGACATTGTTAAACAATAAATTGTATGGAGCTACTTCAGAAGGGGGAGCAAACGGTGTCGGTACCTTTTTTGAATGGGATCCGATTACCAATAATCTGACCACCAAATTGAACAGGACGATTTCGGATGGATTGGGCTTATCCGAGCTGACGGTCAAAGATGGCAAGTTTTACGGGACAGCCCGTTATGGCGGAGTGTTTGGCAATGGAACTATTTTCGAATGGGACCCGGCTACCAACCATTTCCAAAAGAGACTCGATTTTCCGCACATCGGAAACGAACCGCTTGGCCTGACGTTGCTCGACGGTAAATTTTATGGGATAACAGCCGACCCGGAATTGTATCACACTACCGGTGCCTTGTTTGAATGGGATCCCGTCACCAATCAGTTCGAAAAAAAACAAGATCTGACGGCGAATACCTCCATTGGTATAGGAGCGTCCAGTAGCCTGTTGGTGATGGACGGGAAGTTATACGGAGTCACAAAAAGGGGCGGCTATCAGCTGGGCAGCCTTTTTGAGTGGGAGCCGGTCAGCAACGCGCTAGCAGCTAAAGTTGATTTCGGCGAAAACGATGGTACACCATTGGTTAACTCCATGACGGCATTTAATGGAAAGTTTTATGGCGTTACGCGTACTGGGGGTTCGCAGAATAAAGGTGTGATCTTTGAATGGGATCCGGTGACCCGTGTTTTTACCAAAGAATTTGATTTCTCGACAGCATCAGGGATCTACCCGCGTGGCGGATTGACTCTTTTCGAAGGAAGATTATACGGCGCTACGGAATCCGGTGGATCAAATAACGCGGGGGTGATTTTCGAGTGGGATCCTGTTTTTAAAATCTTTGAAAAAAAAGTAGATCTCCAGTTCTTGACAGGATATCAGCTTACTGATTTCTCTGTGGCGAACGGAAAATTTTTTGGTGTTGCCCGGGGTGGGACGCAAAATGGCGGGATTTTTGAATGGGATCCCACTAGTAACCTTTTTGCCATAAAGTACAGTTTTGATTGGGAATTGTACAGTTATCACAAGCTTAACTTTGTTAACGGTAAATTCTACGGTAATTCGGTAGAAGGAAAACTATTCGAATGGGATCCTTTGACGAACGGTTTTTCAATTAAGACTACCCTTCCAGAGGGCAGCATCATGGAGAGTGGCCTTATCCGACAGGACGGAATACTTTACGGAGTTACATTTAACGTGGGACCTGATGATAAGGGAATACTATTCTCTTGGGATCCGGCTTCCAACCTTGTGGCAAAAAAAGTGGATTTACCGCTCCATCCGGCCAGAAGTATTTTTGCGAATAACGGGAAGTTCTATTTGCTTTTCCAAAACGGGGATTGGTTTGAATGGGGTAACGATGAGGATGTACTTAGCGGTATCGACAACATGAGCCGTTACAGGCTTTCGGAAGGCGCGGTCTCACCGAATCCCATATCTGCTCCGGTTTCAGATTTATCGCCCGGAACTTGTAGTTATGTCGGCTCGTGCCTGATCGCTTCAAATAATAGCAGCACGTGGGTGCCTGTCATCGATGCCGAAGGAAACGCGATAGCCGAAATCAACGCCAACGGGAACGAGCTTGGCCTGGTTACCGTGTACGGATATGCGCATGATGCCGCTACCCGCGAAGACGGCAGTTACAGGCTTTATCTGGACCGTAACCTTACCATCACACCCGAATACCCTCAGATAGCGGTCGGCGCTCCGGTATCCGTAAGGTTTTATATCAAAAAAGGTGAATTTGAAAAACTGAGAACGTCAACCAATAGCCTGGGCCTGTCGTCCGGCATCGGCTCGCCGGAGGATCTGGGTATTTTTTCGAACCCCTCCAATATCTGTTCGGCTGATTTGCACGGTCCGGCTTTGCAAATAGATGGTGCGACAATTGAGTCGTGGGGGGAAGACTATGTGCTCTCCGCTCAAATCACTTCGTTTTCAACCTTTTATTTCAGTGCGAAGGAGTTCTCTTCGTTACCTGTTTCCCTGGTTTCTTTTTCCGCTTCCTACGGTGAAAACATGGTCAGTTTGAATTGGAGGACGGCGGTGGAGACAAACGTCTCTCACTTTGAAGTCGAACGGAGTACGGACAGCCGGAAGTTTCAGTTTGTACAAAAGGTAATGGCGAAGGGCTCTGGTACAGCAGCAACAGGGTACCGGACTGCCGACACGGATATCGCTGATTTGCCAAGCATATTATATTATCGCCTCAAGTCGGTCGATATAGACGGCGGCTTTTCCTATTCGTCGATCGTTCCCGTTAAAACGGCGCGGGCCGCTGATCTTCTGATCTCGCCCAATCCTGTTGACCAGCACCTTATTATTAGTGGCAGTCTGAAGGGCGTTAGCCGATGGGAAGTGTTGGATATGGCCGGACGTATCGTTAAAAACGGAAACAACGTAACGGAATCGCTGGATGTCAAAGGTATTCCTCCCGGTGTCTATATACTAAGGCTGAGAGGCGATGATCCGGCAAAAGCGATCCGGTTTGTAAAAAAATAGCATCGTCATACAAAAGGGGCGTGGCGGACAAATTTCTGGTAAAAGATTGTAACTCTCCGGGGCTGCTGATATCTTTGGCTATTCTTATTTGTCGCTAAAAGAACAGATGTATGATACCAAGGTCGGTCTACATAAACGGACGTCGCCTTGCCTGGTACGAACAAAATCCAAACAAGGAGCGTGCTATTGTTTTTGTACATGGTAATTCCTCCTCTTCGCTTACCTGGAGGAAGCAGTTTTCCGATGCGCTTCTCGGTAAGTACCGGCTGGTGGCTATTGATCTGCCCGGACATGGCGCATCGGACGGCATACCTGATCAGAAGGCAGGCAGCAACCTGAAGACATTGGCTGCGGTTTTAATTGATGCACTTACAGCATTGAACCTTAACTCTGAAGTAGTGGTTGCGGGTGTTTCCCTGGGGACCAACGTGGTGGCGGAGATGGTATCCGCAGGATTTCGTCCGGCAGGACTGTTTCTTGCCGGTCCTTGCGTAGTTGGCGAAGGATACGGATTGGACAAAGTCACCTTACCGGGCGCCGATCCCACCGCTATTTTCTCGGATGGTGTGCCTGATGAAATCGTTCGTAAATATGCGCAGGAAACGTCCGTTTCGCAAGACCCGGAAGACCTGGAGATTTTTCTGAAGGACTATCGTCGTACGCAGCCACTTTTTCGCACCCATTTTTTTGAGTCGTTGGGCTTAGAAACATATTCGGATGAAGTTGACGCCCTCCGACAATCCGGAATCCCCTTGGGGATCGTTTTTGGCGCGGATGAAAGAGTCGTGGATCCCGATTATCTGAACGGCGCTTTCGATAAACTTTGGAATAATACGATTTACAAGATTCCGGGAGCCAGCCACCTGGTGAACGTAGATCAGTCTGTAGTTTTCAACCGGCTGCTGGCTGCGTATATGAATCAACGATCTGATCAATAATCTATCCCGGATTTTGTTTGTAAAGATGCCCCAAATGATCTTTGCATTCATCAATCTACATCCGTAAAGATTGGTAAAAATCTGCCCGAATCACGTCTACCAAGATCTGCACTTTGGAAGTACAGACGCCCGATTTCAGGGTTCAATGCCGGATATACACCTCTATGTAACGGCCGGTCGCTGCTGAGAAGATTTTTACAATCGTTGTTTACAGATCTTCAATGTGTCGGGCGGACACTCGTTAAGCAGTTCAGTAACTGAGGTAGTGTACCCATTGTGTTCGAACAATTGGAAGACATAATCATCTTTAATGTTCGCAATCCTTCTAAAACAGGTTATAAGCTTTGGAAAAGTGACGGCACCTCTTTGGAGACTACCATTTACAACCGTATATGGGACTGCCGGGACAGGCCTATTCTCGGTGCAGAGTCGAGAATATTCTTTATTTTTCGGCTCCGGGAGGTTTGTTAAAACGGACGGAACGAAGCAAGGGACAGTTGTCGTGCTGGACAATTATCAGGGTAATTACATGGCTCCGTTGAATGGACTTCTGATCTTCAACGTCGATTATCCCGCTTCGGAACCTGACAAAGGACTCTGGCGTAGTGACGGGACGCCCTCCGGAACCTATAAGATAAGCGACCATAACGGGCATTTCATCAATGGCGCGGCAGTGATGGATGATTTCCTGTATTTTGCGAAAGAGGCTTTACGGATATCTTTTATTTTCCGGCCAGAACGGAAGCAAACGGGATGTAACTCTGGCGTAGCGATGGGACACCAGAGGAAACCTATATGTTGATGGATATCAATCCTGGCGCTGCAGACGCCAATCCCACCGAGATAAGGACCGTTAACGGGGTTACCTATTTTTTCGCGAACAACCCGGAATTGGGAAATGAATTATGGCAGACGGACTGTACCACCGCCGGCACGCGACCGGTAGCGGATTTAAATCAGGGGGCGGAAAGCGGAAGCAATTTCTCTAATGTCGACGTCTCCGCCTATGATTTCTATGGTATGGAGTTGGGAAACGAGTTCTATTTTGCGGGAACCAATGGGAATCAGGCAGGATTGTACGCCACAAGGCCGCCTTCCGAACCCCTTCCGGTCACTGCAAGAATAACGAACAATTGTCGCAGTGGCTGTGTATGGGATCTGCCCAAAAAAGCCTTGTTAACGGGAAAAACCAATATGAAGGGTACACCTGCGGGAATGAGACTTCGTTCTACGGAACTAGATTTAAGCTGGCTCAGCGGGATCAATGGTTTTTTACATATGAGGAGAAGCTCAACCCTTCTGTGGGTAATTGAATCGCTTAAAAAAATACAGCACCAAAAGAAATTGAGAATAACCGTAAACTGCATCTTCTATCGGGATGGTAAACATTCGTATCCCTAAAAAATTTGTCGGGTTATAATTTACAATCGGGCTTTCTAAAAAGCTACCCGTTAAAACCCCATTTACAGGGAAGAAGCCAAGCATCAACACCGTAAAAACGAGTGACGCCTTGCCTATCCAGTCTGCACGGACAATAAAATGCAGATAGATCAAGGTCGCAATCGCGGCGATGGCCGTTACCAGTGTATAAATTTTGTCGTGATGTAACAAAGCGACCACCGAACATACAATTATGCTCACAAAAACAATCAGGTTATTGAAACCAGAAAACCAATCCAGCTTGAAAAATTTGTCAAAACAGAAATAGGTAAACACGCAGGAGAAGGGTATGCAGATAAAAAACAGCCATTCCTCCAAAGGCAATCCTGCGAGTGCTATTCCGAGCGTATAATCGGTATTGAACCACCAAACACCTCGTGCCGTAAACCAAACATCCCACGCAATGAAGGGGATGGCTACCAAAACAGCCGATTTCAGAAATGCGCTGAAATGCTGGTTAAAAAGTATCCGCTTGTCAAAAGATGCGATGAAACAAATGATGACCGCGAAAAATAATATCAACGCGTAAGTATAGGCAATCATTTTTTGTCGGTTTTAAAAAACATCCTTAAATATTTGAACGGCACATAGAGAAATCCGAAACATTCGCCATCTTCCTTTCCAGTATGCTTGTGATGTTGCTTATGCGCCCTACGGAGTGCCAGGAAATAAGGGTTCTGGGTGTGTGAGAAAACTTTGATCCGCTGATGAATGAATATATCGTGTACAAAAAAATACGCCATTCCATACATCATAATACCCAAGCCTATATAGAACAAATAATTAAATCCCTGTAAGGAACCCCAGTACATTAGGGCAATGGTCGGCAAGGCAAATATCACGAAGAACCAATCGTTTTTTTCCAATTCACCTTCATTGCTATGGTCGTGATGGTCTCTGTGCAGATACCACAAAAATCCGTGCATCACATACTTGTGGATAATCCAGGTTGCTCCTTCCATCGATATAAATGTGAGCAATACAATTAATAAGTTCATTTTTTAGTATTCTAAAAGCTTTTCTATGCTGTTTTTCAGCATATCCGATTTTATTCGGTCGCGATTTTTATGAATAAATTCCGTATCCTCCTTTATGTTCGATTGATAACCCAAAAACCAAGGTGCATTTTTCTGAACAGAAAGTCGGATAAACCTCAACTCGGCATTATCAGGTTCTTCTTTAATGGCTTGCTCTTTGTTTTTCTTTCCTTTATTGAATGTGTTCAGTTTGCTAACCGGACTGAATACGTGGTTTGCCATAATGGTTTGTAAGCCGCCAAGGTATCCCAAATGTGTTGCGGAATTATTCTTTGTTCTTTCAAATTCTGAAATGGCACTTTTACATAACTCCTCGTTTAAAGCCATTTTACCGTAATTTTTTCGCACATCGTCTAATATGTCTGCACATACTTCCGATAGTATCAAAACAAAAAAGCAGGCCATCAGGAAAGCAAAAAATTTCATCACAAAAAAGCCGTTTTATACCTTATATAACTTTTGAATGCTACATAAGCTTTTTCTGAATTGGGAATACGCACCCTACTGTTTAATATTTCTATGGATGATTTTCCTTTTATCTTTTGAAACAAAGCACGATAATATTTATAAGCCAGATACACCCCGAATATGGAACAACTAGGAAGTTTTTTTATACCGATTAGGGCTTGCTTAAATTCTTCTTCAATTTCCGTCTCAATTCTATATTTCAAGGCGTTATCAAATACATCCATATTGATATCCGGAAAATAAGTGCGGCCCAATATCTGAAAATCATCTTTCAAATCCCTCAAAAAATTAATTTTCTGAAAAGCCGAACCTAGCTTCATTGCATAAGGTTTCAGTTCTTCGTATTTCTCTCGATTTCCATTGGTAAAAACCTGCAAACACATAAGGCCAACCACTTCTGCCGAACCGAAAATATATTCTTTGTACAATTCAGCATTGTAATCTACTTGCTGTAAATCCATTTCCATACTGTGCAAAAACTGGTCAATGAGACATTTTTCAATAGCGAATTTATGCACTGTTTCCTGAAAAGATTGCAAAATAGGGTTCAGAGAAATTTTTTCCGATAAAGCATTTTCAGTTTCAATTTTTAAACGTTTAAGTAGCGTACTTTTGTCATAATCGTGAAAGCTGTCCACGATTTCATCCGCCAGTCGAACATAGCCGTAAATTGCATAGATAGCCGTACGAATATCGGGCCTTAGCGCCAAAATACCCAAAGAAAAACTTGTGCTGTATTTTTTCGTGATTATCTTACTTACCGAGTAGGAAAGTTCGTCAAATAGGTGTTTCATGCTACTCAATCCTTTATTTTACTAATCTCTTGGGCTACAATTTTTCCTGATATGATTGAGGGCGGAACACCGGGGCCAGGAACCGTGAGCTGACCTGTATAGAATAAGTTTTTCAGTTTTTTGTTAGCTATCTTAGGTTTCAAAACCGCCGTTTGGCCAAGCGTATTTGCCAGTCCGTAAGCATTACCGCCATAAGCATTGTAATCAGCCTCAAAATCGCTGACGCAATAACTCCTTTTATATTCAATTTTAGATCGTAAATCGCTTATGCCTGTATGTTTTTCAATTCTTGAAAGCATTTCAATTAAATACTTTTCCCGAATAGGCTCCTCATCGTTTATACCTATAGCCAAAGGCATCAGCAAAAACAGATTTTCCTTTCCTTTTGGAGCAACGTCATTATCTGTTTTTGATGGACAGCAAGCGTAAAACAAGGGCTTCTCAGGCCACTTTTTATCCGTGTAGACACAGTCAATATGCTCGTCTAATTCATTCTCAAAGAAAAGCGTATGGTGTTTAATTTTTGGAATGATTTCATTGATTCCCAAATAGAAAATCAGGCTCGATGGTGCAAATGTCTTTTTCTTCCAATAATCGGCATCATAATTTCTATAAGCTGCATCTAACAGTGTTTCCGTATGATGGTAATCCGAAGAGGCAACTACCAGATCAAATTCATAGTTTTCGCCGTTTATTGTTAAATATTTCACTCTGTCTTTTCGTACATCAATGCGTTCAACGGTTTTATTAAAATGAAAATTTGTGCCTTGCTTTTCGGCTACATTTTTCATTGCCAACACCAATTGATAAAAGCCCCCCAAAGCATAATGCGTTCCCAACGCATAACCTCCGTAATTCATAAGGCTATACAATGCCGGAATATTTTTGGGAGAGGCACCCAGGAAAATCACGGGAAATTCCATCAGCGTCCGCAACTTCTCACTTTTAAAATAGCGACCTACATACGTTCTGAAATTGGTTAACAAATCCAACTTTAAGGCACCTTTCGCTATTTTGGGCGAAAAAAATTCAGTCCAGCTATGGCAAGGTTTATTTACAAAATCCTGCATCCCTACTTCGTACTTGAATTTTGCCGATTTCATAAATTTTTCCAGTTGAGATGCCGCACCTTTTTCGACTTTTTCAAACGCGGATTGTAATTCTGATAAACTTGCCGGCACGTCAATTTTCTCCTCCGAGAAAATCATCTCAAACTGAGGGTTTAATGAAATTAATTCAAAAAAATCAGCCGTTCTACAACCGAAATCCGCAAAGAACCCTTCGATTATATCAGGCATCCAATACCAGCTTGGTCCCATATCAAAAACGTAACCCTGTTCGGTCTTAAACTGCCTTGCCCTACCGCCGGGTTGGCAGTGCTTCTCAAAAACGTGTACATCATTTCCCGCTTTTGACAGATATGCAGCAGCCGACAAACCCGAAAATCCTGAGCCGATAACAGCTATTTTCCTTTTCATAAGTTTGTATTCTTTAAGGCTTGTTCCAGCAAATATTCGGGTTCTATATTTTTGTCATAAATGGGCTTATGAAAGTCATTGAGTTTATGGAGCAGACGGATTAATTCCATTTTTTCATTTCGTGTAAGATCTCCCGTGACAATTGTAGTCGCTTTCCTGATTTTATCCATTTGATTATCTAAAACCTCAATACCTTTATTTGTAATTTTCAAAACCTTGCTTCTTTTATCGATTTCAGAAGCCGACTGGTTGACCCACTCTTTTGAAATTAAGCGGTTGATAATCTGTATTCCGACAGGCTTTTCGTGGACGTTCTTTTTGATAAGGTCCATTTTGGTCATTTCGCCAAAAGCTTTGAGATTGATGAGGTAAATAAAATCTTCCTGCGAAGAAAAGTCGGAACCGAATATCGCCGACTTTGAATAGCTCTTGGCATAGCGGTTCATATGCACAATGAGCGTATTTATAACGCTTTCTGGACTTCGACCATTCTCTTTCCCTTCCCAATCCGGTTCGGCGGTTAAGTTTTCGGCATCGTAATTCATAACAACCCACTTTTTTAAATCATCGATAGTAGCTACCTGTTTATTCAAGCTGGTATTTTGATTTTCAAATTTTGCAACCAAATCAAGTACGTCTTTAATCAAATTATAATTCATATACATTTCTAAATTATTATCCGTAATTCGGTAATTCTAATTTATCTTTTTGCTTTTTCTTGCTTTTATTACTGAATAGTTTCGAGACCTTCTTGGCTAATTTTCTGGTTAGATAACAGTCACTTCAAAGCTGAACCGGTGAAACCAGAACGCCAGCGTTGGCCCCGCAACAGTCGCACCGATACCAATATTTTTTTCTTTTCTATTATTAATTAGCGTATATCAATCTGTAATCCGAAATCATTTTTTAGTTCAATAAAACACCAAACAAGATCAAATATAGTATATTTTTATACTTAAATACTCGCTTTTCTCTAATTTATTTCAAAAAAAAATTTGGCCTCACACCCCACACCTGTCCAAAATAAAAACTGACGGTATCTAAACACTCGTCTGACAAGCATCAGAAGGGAATTACCTCCGGGACGCGTAGTCTTGGACGCACCTGGTTGCCATGCTTTTCTGTCACATCGGTGGTAAGAAGCGTCGTAGTGATAGATCGAGGGTATCTGGATTTCAGTTGGTTAAAAATCTTAGACCGGGTCGCGCATACAGCAGTAAGTGTTTCTTTGTTACTAGGGCCAAATCCAACATGGCCTATCAAATCAAAGAGCGATATGACGTGGAAGGCGGAGTACTTGAGGATCAGGACATTTACCTGACCACATACGCTTCTAAAAAAGAATAAGGCTCCTTACAGCAGTGGCCCGCGTTGGCTCTTATATGAACTCTACGGTTTTGATCAGTAGTGATTGGCCGGAAGAGCTTTGGATGACTATAAATAGTGGAAGTTACTCATTTGAATTCAAAGTAGAATATAAAGCAGGATCAATATTTGCCTCATATTATGATCCCTGTTGCTTACACCTCTTAGAGCAGGCATATCCTCCGGCAAATCGGCCGAAATATACTACCTCATTATCAACAAGTTACGCAATAACATTCGACCATGTCGGGGTTCGATACATGTCTTTTTGGTAATAAAATAGAATGAGCTCGATGCATGACCGAGCTCATTACCAAAATTCTTACAAACTACCGTTGACCAATTTCCGGACGCAGTCGATTCAGCAACAGCCCCTGAATGCAAGGTACAGACGTTAATAGCCTGCATTTTGTACCAGGAATCCTTCCTGGCTGGAAGCTCCGTCGATCGCTCGCTGAGGGATTGGAAATAGTCGTTTGTTGACGTCGCTATCCGTTTTTCCTGTCCAGCTGCCCTCGTATTTTCCAAACCTGATCTGGTAGTTTCTTCTGAACGCTTCCCAATA
>CAZAVR010000067.1:0-5783 GCA_964488435.1 uncultured Cytophagales bacterium
TCCACGGTGACGCGCATTGTGAGAGAGGAAGAAGAGGAGCTTGAAAATGATGCGCAGTAAAGTCTTCATCCTTCGTTTTCACGCCTCTGGCTCCTACTCCACCCCTCGACTGGGTGCGATATTCTCCCAATGGTGTTCTTTTGATATACCCCTGTTGCGAGATGGTAATAAGCATCTCGTCATCCGGGATCATATCTTCGTCACTGAATTCTTCAGCGGCATATTCTATTTGCGTACGTCTGGCATCTCCGTAACGATCTTTGATCTCTGTAAGCTCGGTTTTAATGATCTGAAACTTCCGCTCTTCGCTCGCAAGGATATCCTTTAGATCGGCAATCAGTTTCATAATCTCCTCATACTCGCTGACGATTTTCTCTCTTTCCAGACCTGTAAGGCGCTGCAGACGCATCTCCAGGATGGCCTTGGCCTGAATCTCCGAAAGACTGAATTGGGTAATCAATCCATTTTTAGCGTCCTCCGGATCTCTGGAGTTCCGTATGAGACTTATCACTTCATCCAGGTGATCAAGTGCAATCAGTAAACCCTCCAGGATATGCGCCCTCTTTTCCGCCTCCCTTAGTTCAAACTCCGTACGCCGGGTCACCACGATCACACGGTGGTCAACATAATGGGAGATCAGATCTTTCAGGTTGAGGATCTGAGGCCTTCCTTTCACCAATGCCACGTTGTTCACGCTGAACGACGACTGCAGAGGTGTATACTTATAAAGATGGTTGAGTACAATATTGGGTATGGCGTCTTTTTTCAGATCAAAGACGATACGCACACCTTCTCTGTCAGATTCATCCCGAAGATCAGAAATGCCTTCCAGTTTCTTCTCATTAATCAAGCCTGCAATTTTCTCCACCATCTGAGCCTTATTGGTCATGTACGGAATTTCCGTGAACACAATTTGCTCCTTTCCTGCCTTGGTAACCTCAAAATTTGACTTGGCTCTGATCAGAATCCTTCCCCTGCCTGTCTCAAATGCGGACTTTACCCCCTGATACCCATAAATAGTGGCACCCGTAGGGAAGTCAGGCGCTTTGATGTGGGTCATCAACTCGGCAATGGTAATGTCGTTGTTATCAATATAGGCGATGGTACCATCAATGACTTCAGAAAGATTGTGAGGTGCCATGTTTGTGGCCATACCTACCGCTATACCCGAACCTCCGTTGACCAGGAGATTGGGAAACTTGGCCGGCAAAACCGTCGGTTCCTTCAAAGAATCGTCAAAGTTGGGCTGGAAATCTACAGTGTCTTTATCAATATCCCCCAGTAACTCATCAGACAAACGCTTCAACCTGGCTTCAGTGTAACGCATCGCTGCGGCTGAATCCCCATCCATTGAACCGAAGTTTCCCTGACCGTCCACCAGCATGTAACGCAAAGACCATTCCTGGGCCATACGCACCATCGTGTCATACACTGAAGCATCTCCATGCGGGTGGTACTTACCCAACACCTCCCCTACAATACGTGCCGATTTCTTATGGGGTCTGTTGTACTTAACACCTAAATCCTCCATCCCGTACAACACCCGTCTGTGTACCGGTTTAAGGCCATCGCGGACATCAGGTAAGGCGCGTGAAATAATAACCGACATCGAATAATCGATATAGGCACCCCTCATTTCTTCTTCTATATTAATTGGGATGATGTTTTCTCCGGAAGCTTCTGCCATAAATTCAGTCTATAGTCAATATTCTGGTTTAAAAAATTAAACTATATACTCGATAAGTACAAAAAAAATCGATATATACAACCAAATTACGTCATTATTCACGGCTTAAACAAAAATAGAGCCCTGTAAAAAATGCAAAATACTTACATTCATGTCCTCCGGAAGGAAACCACCCTGCTTACCGGATCCGTGGGAGGCTAAATCCATAGCAAAAGCTAAGTTTATAATGGTGACAAAAGCGATCTGCTTTCCTGTCTATGTCAGGAAAAAAATCTCCGCCATATTAAATTACAATTAAATCCTTCCTAAATTAAGCGCTTTATTATAATAATATATTTTCTTACTCCCTATGCTCTTAGTTTTAACTTTCCTGTCTATTATCCTTCTGGTCGTCCTTATTGTAGGCTTCAAGATCGATACATTCATTTCGTTTCTGCTGGTATCCATGTCTCTGGGACTTGCCACGGGACTTTCAGTAACCCAGATCTCCGATGCCGTTCAAAAAGGCGTGGGAGGAACACTGGGGGATCTGGTTCTGATTGTGGGATTTGGCGCCATGTTGGGCAAATTAGTGGCCGATAGCGGCGCAGCGCAAAGGATCACGGATGCGTTGATCGGACTATTTGGGAAAAAGTACCTGCAATGGGGAATGGCTGTTTCAGGTTTCATCATAGGTATCCCCCTCTTCTACAGCGCCGGATTTGTGATTGTAATTCCGATCATTTTTATGATTTCCGCCACAGCGGGTCTGCCTTCACTCTATGTCGGAATTCCCATGCTCTGCGCGCTATCCGTAGCACACGGATACCTGCCGCCTCACCCCTCTCCGACGGCGATCGTCGCACAGCTGAATGCCGACATGAGTAAAACGCTCATCTACGGCATTATCGTCTCCATTCCCGCCATCGTATTGGCTGGTCCTGTTTTCGGCAGTACGCTACGGAAATATAATACCAAGCCCAATACAGGCATATTCAGCCTTACACCGCGCCCAAAAGAGGAGCTTCCCGGTTTAACTATAAGTGTCATTACGGCCCTTTTGCCCGTTTTTTTGCTTACGGTGATGTCGTGGCTGAAAACAACCACTTCGCTGGATCATATGCCTGCGGCCAAAACCGGCCTTCATCTGCTTGCCGAACCGTGGTTCGGTATGTTGTTCTCGGTGTTGTTTGCTTCTTACACACTTGGTATAAAGAGGGGACTTTCTATGACGCAGGTGACCAAATCTTATGAAGAAGCCTTCAAAAGCGTGGCTGCGATCCTGCTCATTATTGCCGGAGCGGGGGTATTCAAGCAAACCATGACCGAAAGTGGCATTAACGCGTATCTCGCGGAGAGCTTACGGCACGTGGAAGTTTCTCCCTTGATACTGGCCTGGGCTACTTCGGCTGTCATTCGGGTTTGTGTAGGTTCAGCTACCGTGGCGGGTTTGACAACGGTTGGTATTCTGGGACCCATGATCATGGCCAGCGACGTTTCACCCGAATTATCCGTACTGGCCATCGGCGCGGGAAGCCTGATGTTTTCCCACGTGAACGACGGAGCCTTCTGGCTTTTTAAAGAATATTTCAATGTCAGTATGAAAGAAACCCTGCTTACCTGGTCTTTGATGGAAACGATTGTGTCAGTTGCCGGGTTATTAGGAGTACTGGTGCTGCAGGCCATCATTTGATTCGTCGTATTGCAGGACCGGTTTTTATATAACAGTACAAATCAACCTTAACAGATTTACTTATGATTAACAAGCATGCAACAGCCGTCTGGAACGGTACAGGAAAAGATGGTAAAGGCGTAGTTTCCACCCAAAGCGGAGTGTTGGAATCCTCTCCATATACATTTGCCACCAGGTTTGAAAATGCGAAGGGAACCAATCCGGAGGAGCTTATCGCAGCCGCACATTCCGGATGTTTCGCCATGAAGCTTAGCTTTGACCTGGTTGCTGCAGGATTCACGGCCGACGAACTGGATGTTACTGCTACCATATCTCTGGACCCCTCCGTGGGCGCCGTGGTAAAAAGCAGCCTGGTTTTGAAAGCTAAAGTTCCTGGTATCACAGCGGAGCAGTTCCAGGAAATCGCAGAGGGAGCCAAGCAAAACTGCCCAATTTCCAAACTGCTGAATGCAGAGGTTACACTTGATGCTTCTCTGGCATAGCCATCGGCCCGGTGGTTTCAAAATACTGTCACCACCGGGACAATTCCCCCTACAGCAAGCCTGCCTTTTTTAACCAATCCTGATAAAAATCGGGAGCCAGAAGCTGAAGCTGACGTTTTTCCTTGTCTATAAACACCTGAACAGTCTTCCCTGTAGCTACCAGTTCGCCGGTATCCATATTCAGAATACGGTATTCGAAGATAATTTTTGCCGCTTTGGAAGGAATATATGTGGTGATGATCCGTAAGCGGGTTCCATAGAAAACAGCGGATTTATAATCGGCTTCCAACTTCACCACGGGTACAAAATAACCATTATCAGACACCCTCAGATAGGGGATGTCATGCTGTGCTCCAAAAGCTTCCCTCCCATCTTCAAAAAACTTTACGTAGTTTCCATGCCATACGACACCCATGGCGTCTGTTTCACTGAAACGTATATTGATGTCAATCGTCGCGGACAGGTTTTCTTTCATGAGGTTACAACAATTTTCATTTCACCTTCCAGTACCAGCATCTCCCCGGCTCTGATCGTCCCTTTAATCAGGAATATTCCTTCCATATTGTGCATAACGTCTACGTGGGTTTCGATGGTTTGTCCTACCTCCGGAAAAGAAAAAAACGTGATCCGGTTCATAGCGCCTATAAATCCGATTTTAGGCACACCTCCCTTCTGGCTATCGAGGTATCCAAATCCGACTGCGCAGGTTTGCGCCATATTTTCCAGCAGGCCGGCCTCTGTAAAACGCCCCTTGTCTGCGAGTAAATGCTCAGGATCAAGATGAAACTTCGAAATGAAGAAATGATCGCCGGCTTCCTCGAGGCTATCGACCAAAACAAATGGCGGCCGGTGAGGCAAATAGGAACAGATGTTCTCTCTGGAAACCTTCATCGTCTGTAAAAATCAAAATAATTAAACCATTGCTCGGGATGGCTACGCACCCTCCTTTCCAGCTCATTCACGTACAAGGCAGCGATTTCCTCAGGCGTCATCTTGTCATGGAGGGGCTTGGTAGCGCTAAGATAATATTTATATGTTCCGCTTTTTACACCGAAAACAAAAGTTACAGGTGCATTAAACTTAGCAGCAATGATAAATGGCCCAAGCGGAAACTTCGCCTGGTGGCCGAAAAACGGAAGATCTATCGACCTGGAGCCATCAAGACTACGATCGGCATGGATCGCGACAAACTCATTCCGGGCAAGGGCATTCCTGATTTTAATAATATGAGAAAGATCCTCCCTGATAGGTATGATACTAAACCTGGAACCTCCGGTAGATCGATCCAGATACTGCTTGATATGTTCCAGCTCTGCGTCCAGCATCACGATATTGATGGTGGGCGTAACACGCCCCTTGAGCAGATTACCCGCCATCTCCCAATTTCCGAGATGTGCACTTAAAAGAATGCCCCCCCTCCCCCTCTCCTTCATATCCATAAGGTAATCTTCATGCTCAAAAGAAAGCTCGAATCGCTCCCCCTTTCCTACCAGAAAGACCATCCTGTCGATCAGCGTTTGGCCGAACACTACAAAATTACGAAAAGTCAGCCGACCGGCAGACGAGAGACCCAGATGAAATGCTTGCCTGTAGAAGCCCATCAATGCCTTTCTCGGTCCTGATACAAAGAAAAAGTAATAAGGCGCTACAAAGCCCCTTAATACAAGGTAAGCCACACCCGGCCCGCAATACCTGATAAAAAAAATGAAAATTCTGTAACCAAGGAGAGATCCTCTGGTTTTACCATCCCACTCTGCCATACCGTTCTATAGGATTCAGGAACGGTCAGGCGCCGACGTGGCTTCCCATCCGGGTTTCAACCAGCCTGAAAAAATCCTCGAACGTAACAATGCTCTTGAAATCTTCTCCCGTCAACTTGAGATTGAAGTTTTCTTCGATCAGTACCACAAGGTCCACATAATCGAGACTATCCATGTCGAGC
>CAZAVR010000067.1:5793-10939 GCA_964488435.1 uncultured Cytophagales bacterium
TCTTTCAAGTCATTCTGAGGTTGAATCAGAGCAGCGTCAACTTCGAATTCTTCGGAGAGGAAGTTTTTAGTAGTTTGTACAATTTCGTCAAATGTCATCACACTTTTGTCTTTTTAAAAAGCACCACAAAAATAACGGAAATTTTCCATTAGTACCCAAAGCTCTTTTAAGATTATATAAATCCCGGGCTTTCGGAATACGCAGATCAGCCGATTTTTTTTGATGATAAGTGTAGAGTTTGTTCCTCCAAAGCCGAATGAGTTCGAAAGAATACAGTTCAGCGCTGTATTTCGGGTTTCGGTGATGATATTGATCCGGGCAGAATCTTCGTCCGGATTCTCAAAATTAATATTGGGAGCAATAAAATCATGCTGCATCATGAGTAACGAATACACAATCTCGCTTGCACCTGCCATCCAGCATTCATGTCCGGTCATGGATTTCGTCGAGCTCACGGGTGTCTTCTCGCCGAAAACCTTGTGAATGGCAATCGCCTCCATGCTGTCCCCGAGCGGTGTGGAAGTGGCATGCGCATTGACATAATCCACATCAGCGGCATTAATGTCTGCCTGCTTCAGCGCCATCTGAAGCGAACGTACCTGTCCGTCAAAATCCGGATTAGAAATATGCTCGCCATTGGAAGAAAAGCCGTAGCCAATGAGCTCTGCGAGTATCGGAGCTCCGCGACGGACGGCAGATTCATAAGACTCCAGAATCACTGTAGCTGCACCTCCACTGGGGATAAGACCGTCCCGGTCCCGGTCGAAGGGACGGGATGCAGCGGAAGGATGATCTTCTCGTGTAGAAAACGTACCTAAACCGTCGAAACTAGCCATTGCGTAAGGATTGATTTCCTGAGCTCCTCCACAAATAACCCTTTCCTGAAAGCCCTGGCGGATCAGCAGATAGCCCATGCCTATCGAATGGGAGCCGGAAGCGCACGCAGCACTTATAGAGAAGTTCGCCCCTTTCAACTTAAAAATAGTGGCCAGGTTCATATTCACAGTACTGTTCATGTTCTGGAAAATCGCCCCGCTGCCAATCAAGGTTGTATCCCTTTTCTCTTTGACCTTGTCTATCGCCTCTACAACAGAAGCAGCCGTGCTGTCATTTCCGAAAATGATCCCGGTTTCGTTTTGTTCAAGGAAATCCTGGGAAAGCCCGGCCATCTCTATGGCTTCCCGGGTGGAAATATAGGCGAACATGGCAGGCTGGTGCATACCTATCCTTTGCCGGCGCTGAAGATAATTCTTCAGGTCAGGGTCGGCAACCATGCCGGTTAAAGCCGAGCGAAAGCCAAATTCTTTTCGCACCGGATCAAAAATAATTCCGCTCCTGCCTTTATACAGAGAGGTTTTGACTTCTTCCAGATTGGCTCCCAAACAGGAATAGATTCCCATTCCCGTTATTACTACTCTATGGTTCATTGCGTTAGGCGCGGGTACTTTGAATCACTTTCTTTTTGATGGAGCTAAATTAAATCAAAACTCTGAATATTTCATCTGCATGCTTTTCAGAATTGACTTCCGCAAGCAATTCAAAGGCCGGTCTTCTGCCTCCAATTCGTAAAGACCCGAATTAATGAATACGAAAACGTATAGTCTTTTAAATACTTTTATTAGTATTGTAACAGAAATCCTCTGTCACCACAACAAAAAGGTCACTATGAAGCTCCTTCGGTTTGCCGGAAAAAACACCGGCATGTTACTCCTCTGTTTAATGTTCACCCTTCAATCCACTTACAGTCAGTCACAAAAGAAATTCTTACAAAGTAAGGTCCGCTTCGGAGAACTCCAGTCTGAAGACTTTTCGCAGAAAATGCCCGCTTCTGATAGCTTACCCCATGCGGCCGTATTGGCTGATATCGGTAAAACCCAGTTCGAGGGAAACAATCGCAGCTGGTTTTCGATCGTATTTAACCGGCACAAGAGAATCCAAATTCTCGAAAAAAACGGGTTTAGCCACGCTACCGTTTCCATACCGCTTTATCTGGGTGATGCGACTGCTGAAGAGGAAAAATTCCTTGAATTTGAAGCCCTGACTCACAATATGGTCAATGGAAAGATTGAGACGACGAAGCTGGAAAAAACGTCGGTATTCAGGGAAAAACGCGGTAAAAACTGGATGGATGTAAAATTCACATTTCCCAACGTGAAAGAAGGTTCCATTGTGGAGTATCAATACAAAATAGTTTCCCCCTACTTCACCAACCTGCAGCCCTGGGAATTTCAGAGTGATATTCCACATCTCTGGAGTGAATATGCCGTAAGCGTTCCGGTGGATATATTCGACTATTCACTGTTGACACAAACCTATCTGCCGTTTGCCTTAGATACGGTGGCCTTTACCAGGGGAACATATACTGTCAGGCAGGACAATGGAACACGGTCGTCCGACAATTACACCGTTGATTCAAAAATCATGAATGTAAAGTGGGCCATGAAAGAGGTTCCCGCTTTAAAAACTGAAAATTTTATCACCACTCTGGATAACTACCGTCAGAAAGTGCAGTTTCAGCTGAACAAAATAAAATACTCACAAACTCACGTCGAGAACTACATAGGAAACTTCACGCAATTGGCAGATAAGCTCATGAAATCGGAGCATTTCGGCGAGTCTCTCACGCAGAACAACGGCTGGCTTGCTGATGGGCTTGCTGGTGTTACAAAGGGTGCTCCTGACAAGCTTTCTGCTGCCCAAATGATTTACGCTTACTTCAGAGATAATTTTGTTTGTAAGAATAAACAGGGCCTCTACCTCAGCCAAAGTCTGAGAAAAGTATTCCAGGAAAAAAGTGGAACAGTGCCCGAAATTAACCTTCTGATGACAGCTGCTTTACTAAAACTTGGCTACAATGCCAAGCCTCTTCTGATAAGTACGCGTGAAAACGGTAAATCCAGCGAAATTTACCCAATGCTGGACCGCTATAATTACGTAGCCGTATTACTTACCATAAACAATCAACAGTTCACCCTGGACGCGACTTCTCCCAAGCTGGCCTTTGGCAAATTGCCTTCACGCTTATACAATGGTTCAGGCCGGATCATTGACAAAAAAGCTCCGCTGCTGGTCAGCCTTTCCCCTGATTCTCTCGTAGAACGAAAAACAGTGACCATTTTCCTTACAAACACTGAAAAAAAGGTAATATCAGGCAATTTTACGAGTAAACCGGGCTACTATGAATCCCTCAGGTTCCGCGAAAACGGGGGTGTTGGAAATGAAGAGGAATTCGCCAGAGAGCTTAAGAAAAAATACGCTTTCGATGTACGGCTTTCCGATATCAAAGCGGATTCCGTAAGTGAAGTGGACATGCCACTGACACTCAAATACAAAATGTCATTTGATTTCAATGACGAAGATATCGTGTACTTCAATCCTATGATGGCAGAAGCCTCAAAAAGCAATCCCTTTACCAATGCCAACCGCTTTTTTCCTGTAGAATTGCCCTATTGCTTCGACGACAACTACATGCTTGTATTAGATATACCCGAAGGATACCAACTCGACGAAGCTCCCGGCTCACTCAGGATAAAAATGAATGAAAATGACGGCTCCTTTGAGTACATCGTTGCCAAATCGGATAATAAACTAATGATCAGACGTCGCTTTCGGATGAACAAAACGTTTTTCGCTCCGGAGGACTACACCACCCTGCGCGACTTTTTCGCCAAAGTCGTAAGCAAAGAAAATGAACAGTTTGTCTTCAAGAAAATCAAGAAATAACCTTATGCGTACCTACTACCTTTACATTATACTCCTTATAACTATAAATATAGACACTCAAGCTCAGCATTTGAATTTACAGCCGGTTCCTGATTCACTGATAAAGGGCAGCCATGTGGTGAAGCGATATGAGGAAATGGTTATTACAATTTTGTCTGCTGAGAAAATGAAGATAAAAGAACGTAGTGTCTATACAGTTCTGAATGAAAACGCTGACCATTACGGCGAGTACGAGACGTATTATGATGACTTCACTACCATCACCTCCTTCAGCGGTAAACTTTATGATTCCTTTGGGAAAGAAGTTAAGTCGGTGAAGAAAAAAGACATGCTTGATTATCCATTGTACGACGGCATAAGCCTGGCTACGGATAACCGGATAAAAAAAGTTGATTTTTTCCATAGAAAATATCCGTATACCGTAGACTTTGAGGAAGAAAACGAAGTGAAAGGATTTCTCAGCCTGCCTGTATGGAGGCCGGTCTCCGCCCGCAATATGTCGGTTCAGCACAGCAGACTGATCGTGATAACGCCCAGAGACTATGCATTGAGATTCAAAAAACTGGGGAGTATGACGGATCCGGTCATCAAAGAAGAAGGAAACTCAAAAATCTACACCTGGGAAGTACGGAGCATCCCCTCCCTCCGATCGGAACAATTCGGACAGTCTCTGAGAAGTGAGACTTCCGGAGTCATGCTTGCGCCGTCCGATTTCACAATTGACAACTATTCAGGCAACATGTCGACCTGGGCCAACCTGGGGCTATTCATGTATAATCTTCTTAAGGGAAAGGACGAATTGCCGGTCGCCGTTAAAAATAAGGTACATGAACTTACCGATCCTTTAAAAAATGAAAAAGATAAAATCCATACACTCTACGATTTCCTTCAGAAAAACACTCGCTACATCAGCATTCAGCTGGGAATTGGCGGATGGCGGCCTTTCGATGCTGCCTTCGTTGCCGATAAGAAATACGGTGACTGTAAAGCCCTTTCTAACTATATGGTCGCCCTGCTTAGAGAGGCCGGAATTAAAGGAAAATATGTCCTTATCCGTGCAGGAAAAGGCGAGGATAAGATAGAAGACGATTTTCCCAGTAACCAGTTTAATCACGCAATCGTGTGCGTTCCGCTCGCAAAAGACACCATTTGGCTGGAGTGCACAAGCCAGACCGAATCACCGGGCTACCTTGGTTCGTTCACTGGAGGAAGAAAGGCACTTATCGTAGATGAAAATGGCGGACACCTGGTCAACACCGTCAGCTATAAGCCCTCAGATAATGTCGAGAACCGCAAGGTGCTCGCTACCATTGACTCACTTGGCAACCTGGTGGCTGAAGTAAATACCTTAAGTGCAGGAATAAGCCAGGAACACAAGCATCAGATCATACATCAAATCAATAAGGAAAAACGTGACAAGTAT
>CAZAVR010000067.1:10949-13112 GCA_964488435.1 uncultured Cytophagales bacterium
TTGTAAACTGAAATTGCAAATATCTTTAACTATTATCTAAACACTTCTTTGAACTTACCCAGCTATAAAATAGACGGTTATGACTACAAGGAGCGGCGAGGCTCCATCCCGGCCATAAACGAATACCTGCATGTAACCTCCCAGGGCTATGCTACCGTTTCAGGAAAGCGCATTTTCATTACCCCCAATCTGTTTAACCAGAGCCCGTACCATCTTTCTGCAGAAGAAGAACGGAAATCAGAGATAGTCTACGATTACGCGTTCACAGATACCGATAGTGTGGAAATAAGTATTCCCGACGGATATGTTCTTGAATCTGTTCCCAAAGATATTATGCTCTCCACGCCCTACGGCGAGCATAGCATTCGCTATAAGGTAGAGGGCAACAGGATTCTTATGTACCGTCACCATCGCCAGCCTAAAATCAGATTTCCCAAAACTGAATATCCGGCTTTTGCCAAATATTTAAACGATATCTACAAAGCCGACAGGGCCAGGATGGTTTTTGTGAAGAAATAGACCGGCTCCGGTCAACTTCTGTTAAGCGTGCATGCCTCCGTTGATGTTGATCACCTCTCCGGTGATGTATGCCGCTTTGTCTGAAGCCAGGAAACTGACTAAATGGGCGACTTCTTCGGATTCTCCAAAACGATTTACAGGAACCAACTGTTTCAGCTGCCCTTCATCCAGTTCACGGGTCATATCGCTTCGGATGAAGCCGGGAGCTACGGCGTTGACTGTGATGTTACGTTTGGCCACTTCCTGGGCCAGCGACTTGGTAGAAGCGATCATCGCCCCCTTGGCAGCGGAGTAGTTGGTTTGTCCCGCCACACCTTTCAGGCCTGAAAGTGACGCCACGTTAATGATACGACCGGCGCGCTTCCTCAACATCTGCTGGATAACATGCTGGGTGACGTTGAACATACCCTTCACTGATATATCCATCACATCGTCCCAATCTTTCTCCGGCATCCACATGAGCAGCCCGTCTCGGGTAATACCGGCATTATTGACAAGTACTGAAATGAATCTGTCGGGGTGGACTTCTTTCCATTGATTAAGTGCGTTATCCACCTCCTCTTTGAACTGCACATTGAACTGAAGCAGCTCTGCGCTCCCACCTTTCGCAACAATCTCCCGCAGGGTGTCCTCTGCAGCTTCAAGATTAGAAGAATAATTGACAATGATATGCAAACCCAGATCCTGGGCCAGCTGCAGGGCAATGGCTTTTCCCAGCCCACGTGAGGCGCCGGTTACTAAAGCACAATTCATAACGTTCTATTCGGTTACCGGGAACTCTCCCTCTTTAATGAAATCGTATACTGCCTGTATTTTGCCTGAATTCGGCGAATCGGTTACAATAAAGTCCACGATCTCGCGAATTTTTCCACATACGGCCTTTGTACCCGGTGAAAGAAGACTTTTTTCTTCCTCCTCAAGCAGATCCACCGCCTGGCATACCGCCATGATATGAATAGACATCACCTGAAAAGCATTTTCGAGCACGCGCTTGGCTATCAAAGCGCTGTTTGTACCCATGCTCACAATGTCCTGGTTATCATTATTGTTGGGAATACTATGCACGTAAACCGAGGTACAAAGAGATTGATTCTCGGCTGTGGTGGACGTAGCGGTAAACTGCATTCCCTGATAACCGAAGTTCAGTCCCAGCGTACCTGCATTCAAAAAAGGAGGAAACTTTCCATTCAGTTTGTTATTCATAAGGAAATTCAGTTGCCTCTCCATGAGCATGGTGAGCTTGGTCAGTACAATTTTCACTTTGTCCATCTCCAGCGATATATAATCGCCGTGAAAATTACCTCCGTGAAATACGTTTCCGGCTTCCGGATTAACAATGGGATTGTCATTGGTAGAGTTGAACTCATCTTCCACAATTTTAGTCGCGTAATCAAGGGTATCTGCCACCGGACCCAGTACCTGTGGAACGCATCTCACGGAATAATACTCTTGTATTTTCTTTTTAAACTCTTTTCTCTTGAGCTCAGCCCCGTCGCGGTACAGTTCATCCCTTTTTCTCAACAATTTGCTACCTTTCAGAAAGTTACGCATTTCGGAAGCAATATACTTTTGACCGGTATGCAATTTAACGGCGTTAAGTTCCTCCGAAAACGAATCGTCGAAGGAAGAAACTATCTCATTAAT
>CAZAVR010000068.1:0-12992 GCA_964488435.1 uncultured Cytophagales bacterium
CAAGATTCAGTGGTAAAATCTTCAGGAATATCACCGCCTCCCAGGCGCTGGATATATTAAGTTTTACGGGTGTTCATTTCAAGATAGAAGGGCCATCGAAGGAGTTTCCCAATAACAGAATTATCGTTACCCAATAAACCCTTTAGAAATTGCTTAAACTTTAAACCCATAGTAAAGATGACCAACAAAAAACACAGTTAGTACATGCTATCAGGTGAATAAAAAACCGCAGGAGTGTTGCGACCACTTCTGCGGGGACAGCCTGGACTGAACCCCTCGGGTAGATACCTCCGGGGATGTAGAATCTCATTTTCCATCAATCCAAAACCTTACAAAGATAATGAAAAATTATACTTGTAGTAGTGACCCCGTGCCCCGTGCATGTTCCAAATCCGGCCTATCTGTCAAGAGATACAGAATGGGTCCGGGTATTAACAAAATCCTGGTAAAAAGAATTGCCATGCGACTTCAGCTCATTACGCTGTTCCTGATTGCTGCTTTGGTACAGGCAGGCGCCACCGGCTATGGCCAGGGAGTGACAATCAGCGAAAAGCGTACCTCTGTTCAGAAAGTCCTGAACCAACTGGAAAAACAAACCGGTTATGTATTCTTTTACAACGCGGAAGATATTTCGGGGCTGAAGGTACGTGTTGAATTAAAAAACACGCCGGCGCTGGACGCAATCGAAGTTTTTTTTAAAGACCTGCCGCTTACCTACAGAGTAATCGGCAACACCGTCGCCATCAAGAAAAAACTTCAGTCACAGCCGGCAATACCTGTTACTGATACAGCGTCAACAGCTCCTCCCCTTCCTCCCGACCAGGTCATTACCGGAATGGTCCGCGATGAAAAAGGAGAACCTCTGCCAGGTGTAAACATACTTATCAAAGGAACACAAACGGGGACAATAACCAATTCGGCCGGGAAGTTCCAGTTGAATATCCCCAGCCCGAACGGAACCCAGACATCGGTTCTGGTTTTCAGCTTTGTAGGATACAAGAGCAAGGAAGTGTCGGTGTCAGGTAACAAGGATCTGAATGTCAGCCTGGACGAAGACGTAGCACTACTCAATGAAGTGGTGGCAGTTGGATACGGTTCCATTAAAAAAGTCAATCTAACGGGCGCAGTAGACCAGGTAGGATCTGAATATTTTGAAAACAGGCCTGTTCCAAACGTCGCACGGTCATTACAGGGCGTCATCCCTAACCTGAATATCAGCCTGGTGGACGGAAAGCCTACCTCTAGCCCTACTTTTAACGTTCGGGGGCTGACATCCATCGGAGCGGGTGGAGAAGCGCTGGTTCTCATTGACGGAATTTCTGGAGATCCCGCCTTCCTTAATCCTGACGACATCAAAAGCGTGACTGTACTGAAAGATGCAGCATCCGCAGCTATCTACGGAGCAAGAGGAGCTTTTGGAGTTATTTTGATTACTACAAAGACGCCCGATAAAACCAGAAACCAGATCAACTATTCCGCCGGTTTTTCACTGAGGGACAGAACCGTAAAAAGAGACCTCATTACCGATGGCTATACCTGGGCAAAAAGCTTCAGTCAGGCGTATAGCGGATGGTACGATAACGCCGCATTGCCTGCGGTTATCGGAGCTACTGGCATGCCCTTCTCCACAGAGTACCTGGAAGCACTGAGACTCCGATCCGAAAGCAAAACACCCATGCCTGAAGTAGAGATAGACCCTGCGACCGGAAACTATGTTTACTATGGAAATACAGATTGGGAAAAATTGCTATATGCAGGAACAACATCGGCCCAGGACCATTCCCTATCCATTTCCGGCGGCACTGAGAAACTCGATTATCTCATATCAGGCAAATACAATGGAAGTGAAGGTATATATAAACTCGCCTCAGACAGATTTAACAGGTACAGTCTCCGGATCAAGGGTGGTGTTGAGGTAACCAAATGGCTGAAAATATCCAGCAATACCAATTTTTCCACCTTTTCCTACACGGACCCATTCAGAGGAACCAATGTACTGAGCGGATTGAATATTTCAGGATTTGGTGCGCCAATGGCCGTGCTGTACAATCCCGACGGAACACTGACAAGACAAGCTGCCGGCGCATTGGGAATTATGCTTGGCGATAGTGAGAACCGTTCCAAAAGGATCCTCTTTCAGCAGGACGTTAGCTTTGCAGCCACTTTTCTCAACAACAGGCTGAACATAAAAGGAGATGCATCTTTTCAGAATATACGAACAGATGCTGTCAACAAGCTGATTTCTGATGTCTACAGTGTAAAACCTGGTGAAATTATAGACAACAACGTCAGGCAGCTGAACAAATCATCCAGTCTCCAGGGATATGACACATACAATCTCTATGCCGATTACAGCCAGAATTTCTCAAAACATAATCTGAAAGTTCTGGCCGGGATGAATATGGAAGAGAGTAGGTTGGAAAATATGGGCATGACGAGAGATAACCTCCTAATACCTGCTTTGTCGGATTTCAACCTGGCCGTCGGAGACAATATAAGCCTTACCAATGGGGGAAATCAATGGTCAACTGCGGGTGTTTTTTCTCGCATCAATTACAATTACGACGAAAAATACCTGCTCGAATTCAACGGCCGGTATGACGGTTCTTCCAAATTCCCGAGTAGGCAAAAATTCGGTTTTTTCCCTTCCGTATCGGCCGGATGGCGGGTATCTCAGGAAAAATTCATGGCCAATGCCCAATCCTGGCTGAGCGACTTTAAACTGAGAGCCTCGTACGGCTCGCTTGGAAATAGCCAGATCGCCCCTTACTTGTTTTTAGAGCAGCTTCGTGCTACCAGGGGATCCTACATCCTGAACGGGCAACTACCTACTTTTATCAGCAATCCCGCCGTCATAGCTGATGATTTTACATGGGAAACCGCCCGTACGCTAAACGTGGGATTTGACTTCAGTAGCTTTGAGAACCGTCTTTCGGCCACCTTTGACTGGTACAACCGGGAAACACTTGACATGATCACCGCCGGACCTCAACTTCCCCTGGTTTTCGGAGCTGCTATTCCAAGGGGTAACTACGCAGATCTTAATACCAAAGGTTATGAAATCTCACTGACCTGGAAAGACCAGATCAATACCCCCAAACCTATCCGGTATGATCTGAGACTTACACTTTCTGACAACTGGTCGACCATCACACGCTTCAATAATCCGCAAAAGCTCATCATTCAGGACGACAATACATTTGCGCTCAATTTCTATGAAGGTCAGCGCTACGGAGACATCTGGGGCTATGAAACAGAAGGTTTTTTCCAATCAGAGGCCGACATCAAAGCACATGCCAATCAAAGTGCCGTGGTTGTCTCCGGAGGGAATATCATTACACCTGGCGACATCAAGTTCAGGGACCTAAACGGGGACGGAAAGATCAATAAAGGAAGCCGGACCCTGGCAGATCATGGCGATTGGAAAATCATTGGCAATTCCCGGCCCCGATACAGCTATGGGGTAACAACCAATGTGAGCTGGAATAATTTTTCCCTGTCTCTGTTCTTCCAGGGAATAGGTAAAAGAGACTGGTATCCAAGCTATGGAGCGACGGAGTTCTGGGGACAATATTCCGTATGGTATGGAAGTATCCCGCGTCATACTTACGAAAACCAATGGACGCCTGAAGATCCAGATGCTTATTTCCCTCGCTACAAAGGCCCTATGCCTTATGGCGAACGACAGCTGCAGCCTCAGACAAAATACCTGCAGGACGCCAGCTATATCAGGCTAAAAAATCTGATGGTCTCTTATACCATTCCAAAGAAAATCACCAATCTGGTCAGAATGAAAGGAGGAAGTGTCTACTTCTCAGGTGAAAATATATGGACCTATTCACCCATGTACAAACTAACCAGAGACATTGACCCGGAAACCATCGGTAACCTGACAACGGGATATCATGGCCATGCCTACCCGATGCTCAAAACATACACGCTCGGCGTAAACATTACACTCTAACTTTCAACCATGACTAAAATTTATGATTATGAAAATCTATAGGGTATTGATTTTTTTCATCGTTGCGCTTGTCTCATCATGTACGGATTACCTTATAAAAGATCCGCTTGACAGCCTCACCAGGGAACAGGCCTTCGCCACCGAGCAAAACTTACAGTTATACGTTAACTCCTTTTATCCCATTCTACCGACAGCACAGGATATTTATGGTGCTTCAGGCGTGATAGAGGGTTATTATTTCGTAGGTGACATTATGGCGGATGTTACTTCCTGGTCTAACAATATCACCTACCTTACCGGGGGCTTCTCAAGCCAGAATTCACAAGGCTGGGCCTGGACGAACCTTCGTAATGTCAACTACTTCCTGGCCAATTATCACCTGGCAAAAACGTCCTCGGAAAGGAAAAATCATTATGCGGGAATAGCCCGGTTTTTTCGCTCCTGGTTCTATTTTGATAAAGTAAAACAATTCGGAGATGTCCCTTGGTATGGAGAAGCCTTGTCACCCACAAGTCAGGAACTTTATAAACCGAGAGACCGCCGGACCGTTGTCATGGATTCCGTGCTGGCTGATCTCGATTTTGCCATTCAACATATCATTGGAAACAAAGACAATACGGCTTCAACCGTTACCCGGTCGGCAGCCTTGGCACTTAAATCCAGGATTTGTCTTTTTGAAGGTACTTTTAGAAAATATCATACGGATCTGGGCCTGAGCAATACGGCTGATTTTTGGCTGAGAGAAGCGGTCAAGGCTGCAGACCTATTGATGAAGGAAGGCACCTTTTCGCTCAACAATACAGGGAAACCCGCCTCCGATTACCGTCAGCTTTTCACCAGCGCAAATGCCGTGAACCGGGAGGTAATTCTTGCGCGTACCTTTAGTGACAACTTAAGAGTATGGCATACATCCAACGGCCAGTTTGCCAACGTCGGCGCCTATCAGACTTCACTGACACGCAGATTTGTGAATACTTATCTGAACCTGGACGGCTCACGCTTTACCGACAAAGCCGGGTATAACGAGGTCGAATTCATTACCGAGATGCAGAACCGGGATCTCCGCCTTCCCCAAACGATACGTACACCCGGTTACAAACGGTCTGACGGAAGTCTCTCAGCACCTTATTTGGGAAACGCCAGAACCGGGTACCACATTCTGAAGTATTCCCTGGACGATAAGAAATTTGACGAACTGGGTCAGAATAACAATGCCATTCCGCTCATCCGATTCGCTGAGGTTTTACTTAATTACGCCGAGGCGAAAGCAGAGTTAGGAGAACTTACCACTGATGACTGGAACCTTTCTATCGGCAAACTGAGAGAGCGGGCCGGTATACAAAATACAGCTATGCCTGCTACGCTGGACCCTTATATGAAAGAAAACTTCTACAGCGACGTAACTTCTATAGCTGTCATGGAGGTGAGACGGGAAAGAGCTATAGAACTGATGTCCGAAGGATTCAGGTACAGCGATCTCAAAAGATGGAAGCAGGGAAAATTACTCGAAGTTCCCAGAAACGGAATC
This sequence comes from uncultured Cytophagales bacterium, assembly GCA_964488435.1. Classification (GTDB taxonomy): domain Bacteria; phylum Bacteroidota; class Bacteroidia; order Cytophagales; family Spirosomataceae; genus JBEBSO01. The sequence continues at coordinate 5,493 of CAZAVR010000068.1, forward strand.
TACGTAAAACAAATGGACACACCCATGGACCTGGATGGAGACGGCAAACCCGACGTGAGTTTCGTAGAGAAAGTACCCGCAACTCCCATTGCCGGTGTATACTACTACATCATTAACAACACAGTAACCAAACTATCCAACGGCACGTCGGGAAATGTGATCTGGCAGGCAAATTCTCCCAAAACTTATCCGGACTACAAATATTATGCTCCTCAGCCGGCAAATGAACTGGTTATAAGTCCACAGCTCAAACAAAACCCCGGATGGAATTAGTTTTAGGCTGTAAGCAGTATGTGTCTCTGTAGCCCCGGACCGCCCTGTCGAAAAATGCTTCGACCGCGGCGGACCGCAGGCTTAGCATGACAAAGTACCCAGCTTATCGCTATCACCCTGAGGCGAATTTACAGCGCGGCAGCCGCCCTAAGCTGAATTTACAGCACAGCTGTCAGCCTGAGACGAATTTACAGCGCGGCAGCCGCCCTAAGCTGAATTTACAGCACAGCTGTCAGCCTGAGGCCAATTTACAGCACAGCCTGTCAGCCTGAGCTTGTCGAAGGGTAACCGTAGAGGCACCCGGAATGGTTCTTCGATAGGCAAGACATGGTTACGTCACAATAAGCGTAACTCGCCCTCTATAGGCTGACTTCATTTTATTGGTTTGAATATGCGTTTTTAAATAATAGATCTTATGTTTTTGAAATTGCTTAGTTTCATTTTTTTAAGCCATACGCTTCCGGACTCCGGTGCCGTAAATAATCCTCTCCGGGCCCCGGTACTGAATAAGGTAGCTGACCCGAAAGCAATCCCTATCGGGTCCAGACTTGAGCTTTTTGTGGATGACTACCTGATCCAACGGCTGAGTGGCAACGTACGAAGCCGACTACACGCTCCTGTACCTAAAGAAGTAGTACTGGTACATGATGCTCCCTGGGAAGGGAGCGGATCCGGTTACCATAGTGTTTTCCAGGATGGTAATAAATATCGTATGTACTATAAATCCTGGCATCACACAGCCAGCTCGGAAACAGGGAAAGTACATCCGTTGTTTTGTGCCTACGCCGAAAGCGATGACGGGATCGTATGGAAAAAGCCTAAGTTAGGTATTCATGAATTTAACGGGTCCAAAGCCAACAACATCGTACTGGTGAGCGGCGACCTCAAGGGATTCAAAATAGATGCCGGACATCCGGCGGTATTTAAAGATACCAATCCAAAAGCCCCGGCAGATGCACGGTATAAAGCCATAGTAGCACTCGAAAACCCGGAGTATGGTCTTGTAGCCCTGAAATCGCCGGATGGGATTCACTGGGATTTACTGGACAATGGTATTTTCATGAAAGATGGTCATTTTGACTCTCAGAACCTGGCCTTCTGGGATGCAGAGATAGGAGCTTATCGCACCTATTGGCGCCAGTATTCAAAGAATGGTATCAGGGGTATTCGCACAGCGGTTTCCAGTAATTTGTTCGACTGGAAGGAACGAAAAGAACTGGCTTACCCAGGCTCGCCAGACGAACACCTGTACACCAACCAGATCAAGCCTTACCACAGAGCACCGCATATCATGATGGGATTTCCGCTACACTACGTAGACAGGGGCTGGTCAGAGTCGATGAGAAAGCTGCCGGAACTGGAGGAACGGGAGAAGCGCGCCGGAAAAACGACCAAAGGAAGTGTAGCTGATCTCACGTCCCGCTACGGGACAGTTATCACCGAAACCCTGTTCATGTCCAGCAGGGATGGCGTGAATTTCAAACGCTGGAACGAGGCATTCATGAGACCAGGGATAGAAAGAGACGGGAGCTGGACCTACGGGGACAACTGTATGGCCTGGCATATTGTGGAAACCAAATCAGACATCGAAGGTGCGCCTAACGAATTATCCTTATACGCTACAGAGAACTACTGGAAGGGTGCGGGCAGCCGCCTCCGGAGATTTACACTGCGTCTCGACGGATTTGTTTCCATTCAGGGTGACTTCAAAGGCGGTGAAATATTAACAAAACCCATTACTTTCAAAGGGAAAGAGCTGAAATTAAATTTCTCAACCTCTGCTGCCGGCTCTGTCCATGTGGAGATTCTGGACGAAAAAGGAAAGCCTGTTCCTGGATTTTCAATAAAGGACGCCATTCCGCTATTTGGGGATGCTGTCTCTAAAACAGTAGTCTGGAAGGGAAAAACAAGCGTTGAAAACCTTCAGGGGAAAGCGATACAGCTGCGCATTGAACTTAAAGACGCCGACATATATTCATTTCAATTTCAATAGTTGCTGGGAATGGGGGGTAGGCTATATGCTGTAGGCAGCCGGCTGGGCAGGCACCCCGATCGATGGTGAATAAGCGGTTAACTAAATAACTCATTTAAACTCTTGAACTTTTTATTCAGATGAAAATACGAAATCGAATATCCATAGTTATTTCAGGCCTGATCATTTTAGGAAGTAGTTTTCAGATCAAAGGCGCCGATCATCCATCTAAAAATCGAATTGCCCCTCCGGACCCCATTCACATCGGTTCGAGGCGGGAGTTGTTTGTGGACGATTTCCTGATAGACCGCCTAAGCGGGAAAGCAAACTTACTTCTGCATCAGCCTACGCCCAGGGAAATCGTGATGGTACATGACAAAGAGTGGGAAGGAAGCGGAAGCGGATACCATAGCATTTTCAAGGATGGAGACAAATACCGGATGTATTACAAGGCTTGGCAACACGAAGCCAGTTCCGACAAAAGTACCTACCACCCCTTGTACTGCGCTTATGCCGAAAGTAAGGACGGTATCCACTGGGTAAAACCGAACTTAGGTTTACACGAATTTAAAGGTTCCAAAAACAATAACATCGTTTTTGCGTCCGGATCCATCGAAGGCTTCGATCTGGATGCCGGCCATCCCGCCGTATTCAAAGACGAAAATCCGAATGTAAGTCCTGACGCGTTGTACAAAGCCATTCTAATATCCGGAAAAACAAAACGTGGTCTGGTCGCATTCAAATCACCTGACGGAATCCACTGGACATTGATGTCAGATCAGCCCATCATCACCAACGGCGCCTTTGATTCTCAAAACCTGGCCTTTTGGGACAGCCAAAGAAAAGAATACCGGGCCTACTGGCGTTTTTTCTCCAAAGCTACGGCAGACAATAAGAATCTTTACAGCGGCATCCGGGAGATAAGAACAGCTACATCCCCCGATTTTATCCACTGGAAAAATGAAGCCAATGTCACTTATGTAGACTCTCCGCAGGAAGAACTCTACACCAACCAAATCAAATCCTATCCTCGTGCCCCTCATATATTCCTGGGTTTTCCCGCCAGGTACATTGACAGAGGATGGTCAGAGTCTATGCGGCAGCTACCGGAATTGGACGAGCGGGAAAAACGTGCCGCAAAGTCCCCAAGATATGGCACAGCACTGACCGAAACACTGTTTATGTCAAGTCGCGACGGCGTTATTTTCAAGCGATGGAATGAAGCCTTTCTAAGGCCCGGGATCGAAAGCAACGGTAGCTGGACCTACGGAGATGCTTATCTGGCCTGGCATGCCGTAGAAACCAAATCCGAATACCCCGGCGCTCCCGATGAATTGTCGCTCTACGGAACCACAAGCTACTGGAAAGGAACCGCCAGCAAACTCCGTCGATACACCATGCGCCTGGATGGATTCGTCTCAGTAAATGCACCCATGAATGGAGGTGAGTTGCTTACAAAAGTCATTACATTCGACGGAAACCGCCTTGTATTGAATTTTGCCTCTTCTGCCGGAGGTGATATACGGGTAGAGATCCAGGATGAATCCGGAAATGTGATACCAGGTTTCAGCCTAAATGACTGCGCGCCCTTATTTGGCGATACAGTAGAAAGAACAGTGAAGTGGAACCATGGCGTTGACGTATCCATTTTAAAAGGCAAAAAAATACGGCTGCGCTTTGCCTTAAAAGATGCCGATCTTTACGCCATGCAATTCAAAACAAACCAATAGTACTGATAACCAATCAGTAAACGCTAAAATCTTCTAAGAAAAGATGCTCGACCCTAGAAACCAAATATAATTCTATACAAGAGGCCACAAGTATTAGTATTCAAAATTTAACAAAACAATACATTTCTATTTTTACCTATTTTATTCCATATTTAGCTAAACTCAAAACAATATTTGGTTTTGCATTTTCAAAAGCCGCTCATAAAGCGGCTTTTGTGTTATTTACTAAAATAATCGTAATATCTTTATAAATGTATATATTTGTTTAATTGTCCTACAATACTATTCAACCTTTTCCTTATAACCGATGAAAACTGAAGCCGTGCGTCGCCGTTTCTTCCTGAAATCAGTCCTTGTGTCCTTTGCGGGAGTGCCCGGGCTGGAAAAATTGTCATTCGCCTCCGACAAACCCTTAAGTTTTAAGGTACAGGCTGATGTGGCCATTCAAAAACTCGACAAGCACGACTGCTGGTTCCATCCCCGGGTAGCTGCCATTCCTGGCAAAGGACGAAACAGCAAGCCCACTGTAATCATGACCATCCAAAAGCACCTGGGCATAAGTGACTATTATTCAGGCTTGTACTACATGCGCACGGACGATCTCGGCAAAAACTGGTCGGGACCTCATGAAATTCCGGAACTTAAAATGTACCAGGATGCTGACGGGGGTGACATCAGTGTGGCTGATGTCACCCCGGGATGGCATGCCCGATCAGGTAAACTGCTCGCGATAGGCATTAAAGTCAGATATGGAAAAAAAGGAAACCAACTGGGTGATAAACCCCTTTCCCATGATTGCGCCTACAGTACCTTCGATCCGGTTACAGAAAAATGGACATCCTGGAAAATGCTCCCTCCCCTTCCGGGAGGACATGATAAATTCTTCATGGTAAACCCCGGTTGTGTGCAGTGGCTGGTCAAAGCCGACGGCACCATTCTGCTCCCCATTTACTTCAGTGGAAAAGGAGAAAAAGACAATACGGTGACTGTACTTCACTGCAAGTTCGACGGGGAAAATTTATCCTACATCAGTCGCGGCACAGAACTCACCATCCCTGGAGGACGGGGGTTCGTGGAGCCGTCGCTGGCCTTTTATAACAACCGGTATTACCTTACGCTCCGCAACGATTTCAAAGCGTATGTCTCCACCAGTACCGACGCTGCAAACTGGTCGGCTCCGAAGGTATGGACGTTTGACGACGGGCAGGAATTAGGCAGCTACAATACCCAGGCCCACTGGCTGGTTCATCGCGATGGCCTGTTCCTGTCCTATACCCGAAAAGGCGCAAACAACGACCATGTCCCCCGTAACAGAGCGCCCATATTCGTTGCCCAGGTAGATACGGAAAAACTTAGCGTCATGAGGGCTACCGAGCAAATCCTCCTTCCGGAACGCGGCGTGATGCTTGGGAATTTCGGTGCTGCCCCTATCAATGAAAATGAATCGTGGGTGACGGACGCCGAATACATGATCGGCGAAAAGCCCCATGCCCGCGGCGCCGACGGAACAGTGTGGGTAGGGCGGGTGATTTGGTCAAAGCCTAATAAGCTGTAGGCACACAGCCTAAAGCATAAAGCCTTTAAAAAAATGAAAAATCTCAATCCCTCCCGGCATATACTATCCTTTCTCTTATTCATGGCATCCTTCCCACTATGGGGACAGGGCACAGACTATAAAACCACGACCAACGGCTATCTGATTCACCCCAAGTCGGAAGAAATCCCTTATCTGAAAACAGGCCCTTTCGTGCGACTCGATGACGGCGGTCTCCTCACCATAGAAAAAAACAGAAGCTGCATCAGTTACGACGAAGGAAAAACATGGAAGGAGTACTCCATATTCGAAGACTCGGCCAGGTTCGATATCCGGATAGAAAGAGTACTGTTTAAAAGCAGTTCCGGTGCGATCATCCTGGCCTTCGCCAATGACAAGGAAAAAGCCAACTGGAAATGGGATAACGACATAGCCGACTCTCCGGGCGCGACCATTCCTACGTACGCCGTGAGAAGTTTGGACGGGGGAAAAACATGGAGAGACCTTCAAAAGCTTCATGACGAATGGACCGGCGCCAATCGGGATATCATCGAAACAAAAGAGGGCAACATCATCTTCACTTCCATGATGATGCGCCATAATCCCGGACACCATACCGTACTCACCTACACCTCCAAAAACAACGGTTTAAATTGGATCCGATCCAATGTCATCGATCTCGGGGGCGTGGGACATCACAGCGGCGTAACGGAATCCACCCTCGAACAGCTCAGGGACGGGAGGATCTGGATGCTGATGAGGACCAACTGGGGGGTGTTCTGGGAGGCCTATTCTGACAACCAGGGATTGCTCTGGAAAAATTTCCGCCCCACCAAAATCGACGCGAGTTCTGCTCCCGGCCTGCTCACCAGGCTGAAAAGCGGGAGACTCATGCTGGTTTGGAACAGAGCAAATCCCGAAGGAAAAACATCTTATCCTTTCACAGGTGGCGACGGTATCTCCACGGAAGTTCCACATAGCAATCACCGGGGAGAATTATCTGTCATGTTTTCTGATGACGACGCGAAGACCTGGAGCAAACCGGTGGTAATAGCCCGCGTAAACGAAAAGAGCAAAGGACGGAATCTCTCTTATCCCCGGGTTTTTGAAGCCCGGCCCGGAGAAATCTGGATTTCAACCACCTACGCTGCCTTTGCAGGATACCTGAGTCTAAAATTCATGGAAAAGGATTTTGTATCTAAATAGCATCGCCGTAAACGTTCCGAGACCACGTATGATTACATGCTTAAGACAGACTATCCTTCTCCTTTTCCTGTCCACAACAGCCGCCTTAGCGGTTGCTGTGGACATCACTTATCCGAAAAGTACCGCGGATTCTCTGAAGATCAGGATTGTGACCTTCGGTAATTCGATTACCGCTACAAGAAAAACGATAGACAAAGTTTTCGCACAGCGGATCCCGGATCTTCTGAAAAGCCATGGGATTATTGCTGAAGTGATCAATTCAGGAATTCCGGGTAGCCATACAGGATCCGTCAACGACCATAATCTCTTCAAAATCAGACATGCGCGGGACCGGTTTGAAACGGATGTCCTGGCCCACTACCCCGATTTGGTAACCATAGGATTCGGTACCAATGACGCCCATATCGACAGCAAAGTCACAGGCGGCACTTCCAGGATCCCTCTGGATCAGTTTGAGAAAAATCTCTCCTATTTTATCGACAGGCTTAAAAATGAACAATCAAAAATAATTCTGATCACGCCCAATATCCTCGGGGAAAAATATGGTAAACTCCAGAATGACCGCTTGTTGAAATATGTAAAAGTGATGCGAAAACTGGCAAAAAAGAACAATATTGGCCTGGTCGACAACTACAAAACCTTTGCAGAACAAAAAAAACTTGGCGAAGACCGGTTGGAAAGTCTGCTGCTGGACGACGTACACCCCAACGACAAAGGCCATGAAATCATCGCCCGGAACCTGCTGGAAGCTATCCTTAAAATATACAAACAAGACAAATTACACC